>JAABTZ010000153.1 GCA_011389605.1 Desulfobacteraceae bacterium | reverse complement strand
ATCACAAGATCAGGAAGCCGCCCTGACAGAATATGGAAAGCACCTGGGCCTGGTCTTTCAGATTGCAGACGATATTCTCGATTATACTGCTGACACTGCCGAGCTTGGCAAAAGCGTTGGTGCTGACTTAAAAGAGGGAAAACTCACCCTGCCGGTTATCTGCTCCCTTGCCCGGGCCGGTGATTCAGACCGCAGGCGAATGGAAGAAATAATAGCCAACCCCCAATTTACCCAAACCGACTTTGCAGAACTGGTTGGTTTTATGGAAAAATACGGTGGAATAGCATATGCCCGGCAAAAGGCCCTTGATCACATGCACGAAGCAAAGACCAGACTCAAGCTGTTTTCTGCTTCAGACACCCTGGATACTCTGATGCTTATGGCAGACTATGCCCTGAATCGCAGATCATAATTTCAATCCACTTCGATCTCCAGCACTTCAAGAATATCCTGAAGCCTGCCGATATAAATCAGCTGCTGACGGTTTTGCTGAGATGGTTGAAAAACATGGCAAGATGGCGTATATTTGGTAAATAAAAATATATCAGGGCTTATACCATACCATTTACTGCAAAATTTTTGCAGCTGCCATGCTGCAACAAAAGGAATGCAAGGCGATGAAACATTTTTTAAACACAGGCAAATCCTTCATCCATACCCGGACATTGGCCGCTGTCATACTGGTGCTGCTTATTTGCCTTTTTGCTGGCCTTGGCATTGCCCGGCCCCTGACGGAGACTCAAACCATTGTCTGTTTCGGGAGCAGCCGTATATACAATGAGGTTACAAACGCCAAAAGCGCAGCCGTTTCCCAGGCCCTTAGCAATACCGTGTCCACAGCGGCATCCCGCATAATACCCGCAGCCGACATTGCTCGTCATTTTGAACTGATAGCAGCAGTTATAAACAACCAGCGGGACTCTTTTATTCCCGACTACCGCATTGTCAGGGAATATCACACTGAAAAATTTTTCCACGTACTGGTTGAGGCCACGGTTTCCGCCAAAAAAATAAAAGACGCTCTTGCCGATGCCGGCCTTGAGATAATGCCCGAAAATCTGCCTTCGGTGCTGTTTATGATTGCTGAAAAAAATATCGATGACCTTGGCTTCAACTACTGGTGGAAGCAGGGGTATGGCGGATTTTCAGATGAAATCGCCGAAGCGGTCATCCGCCAGGCTTTTTCAAAAGCCGGCTTTACCCTGATCTCTCCGGATCTGGAAAGGGCCCTTCAAGACGATGAAGTCCTTGCCATGGACCTTGATGCAGAACCGGCTGACTATCAGGCCGTTATTATGGCCAAACAATTGGGCGCAGACCTGGTGGTGGTCGGACAGGCAAGGGCCAGGGCCATGAGCAACAGAATGGGAAGCAACATCCGCACCTTCAGGGCTGATGTCCAGATGCATGTGCTGAATGCAAAAACCGGCGAAAAACTGACCACAATTTCAGAGCACGCACTTAACGTCAGCGAAGATGCGGAAAGGGGAAGCAAAAATTCCATGGCAGACGCTGCTCACAAGGCCGCAACCAGCCTGGCCGACCGTATCATTTCCTTATGGCGTGATGCGTCGGCTGTTGAAGGAAAATTCATAATAACGGTTCAGGGCGATCGAATCCTGCCTCACCTGGAACGTCTCCGGTCTCTTATAGAAGGACAGCCCGGAGTATCCGGACTTGGAACCACTGAAATGACATCAAGCAAAGCAACCCTGGCCGTGGATTACCAGGGAACTGCTCAAGAGCTTGCAAACAAGCTGCTTATTCAGTCCTTTGACGGGTTTGGAATAAATATTGTGGACCTTTCCACAGAGACCATGGACATTGAATTGATCGCCAGGTAAAAAACAACTGCTGCATAGGCGTCTTGCTGGCTTCCCCCCAAATGAACACTATTCATTTTACAGAATTAATATTTGATGAGCCTGTAAAAAGTCTTTTTTCCAGGCAGTGTTAAGTTTTAAGTGATTAAGTGTTAAGTAAAATCAAGAAGTTATTTTTTTATTGTTTGGCGATTATATCAGTTTTAGGACTTTTTACGAAGCCGTCAATATTTAAAAGTTAATGCTTGTTTTTTTGAAAAACATCATTATTTAAATATGAGCACAAGAATATATTTCTTCTGTAAACTTCCAGTTAACGATAACAAGAAGTCAATGGGTGCGGCATTTCCAACAGCCGGCCAAATACGTGCACCGATAACAGGAGGCAATTTGTCAATGGAATTGACCCGGCAGCAATTGATGATCCAGAAAATGGCCAGGGAATTTGCCAGAAAGAATCTGGCCCCCCTTGCGGCCCAAAGAGACCAGAAACATGAATATCCGGCTGAAAGCCTGAAAAAAATGGGAGAACTGGGCCTGCTGGGAATGCTGGTGCCCGAGCAGTACGGCGGCGAGAACATGGACACGGTATCATATGCCCTGGCAATGAACGAAGTGGCCTATGCGTGCGCATCCACGGCCGTTATCATGTCGGTTCACAACTCCATATGCTGCGGCAGCCTGCTGCGGTTCGGCACGGAAGAACAAAAGCAGAAATACCTGGCGCCCATGGCCAAAGGCAAATTCATTGCCTCTTTTGCATTATCGGAGCCCGAGGCCGGATCTGATCCGGCCGGCATGAGCACCACTGCTGAAAAACAAGGAGATTTCTATGTTCTAAACGGCACCAAACGCTGGATAACCGGCGGAGCGACTTCAGAGTTGTTCATAGTTTTGGCCAAAACAGACCCGGATGCCGGCCATCGCGGAATCTCTGCATTTCTGGTCACCAGGGACATGGAAGGGTTTTCCACCGGCCGCCTGGAGGACAAAATGGGCCAGTGCGCTTCAGACACAACAGACCTGCTGTTTTCAGACTGCAGGGTGCCGTCAGATCATTTGCTGGGAAACCAAGGCGAAGGTTTTATCGTGGCAATGTCAGGCCTTGATGATGGCCGTATAGGTATTGCCGCTCTTTCAGTTGGAGTGGGCCAGGCGGCTTTAGATGAAGCCGTGTCCTATTGCCGCCAGAGGGTGCAGTTCGGCCGCCCCATTTCCGAGAACCAGGGCCTTCGCTGGATGATTGCGGATATGGCCACGGATGTGGAAGCAGCAAGGCTGCTGGTGCTAAATGCGGCTGCAAAAAAAGACCTAAAGGAAAAATGCAGCAAGGAAGCGTCCATGGCAAAGCTTTATGCCTCGGAAATGGCAAACCGGGTCACCGGCCAGGCCATTCAGATCCACGGCGGCTACGGCTATACCAGGGAATTTGCCGTGGAACGTCTATACCGCGACGCCCGGGTTCTTACCATCTATGAAGGCACTTCACAGATACAGAAAATCGTCATTGCCAATGAGGTTCTGGGAGGCAAAAAAAAGCGGTCCAAAAAATAAAACATTTGACCAAAACGCCTTAAAGAGATAAGGGCATCAAATAATTATATCATTTTCTACACTGAAACCTAAATTGAGCGTTTCAGATTTTTAAAATATAAATTGATGTTATCCTTTAAAATTAATTGCTTTTAAAAATCTGAAACGCTCAGTTTAGGTCAGAGAATATACCGGCTAAGATCCTGATCCTGTCTTACGTCCCGGAGTTTTTCATCCACAAAGGGCCTGTCGATAACAATTTTTTTATCAGTCATGTCAGGGGCGTCAAACAGGATATCTGCAAGAAGATGCTCCATAAGGGTATGCAGCCGCCTGGCACCGATATTTTCGGTTTCATTGTTAACGCTTTCCGCAAACCCGGCTATGTCTGCAACAGCTTCATCAGCAAAGGATATATCAATACCCTCTGTGCGCAAAAGCGCTATATACTGAAGCAGGAGTGCGTTTTTAGGCTCGGTTAAAATGCGGACAAAATCATCTTTCCCCAATGAATCAAGCTCCACACGGATGGGAAAGCGCCCCTGGAGCTCGGGAATCAAATCCGAGGGTTTGACTGTATGAAAGGCTCCCGAGGCCATAAACAGGATATGATCTGTTTTGACCGGCCCGTGCTTTGTGTTAACGGTGCTTCCCTCCACAATAGGCAAAAGATCGCGCTGCACGCCTTCCCTGGAGACATCCGGTCCCTGGCCTCCTTCCTTGCCTGTTATCTTGTCGATCTCATCCAAAAAAATAATGCCGGACTGTTCAACTTTTTCAATGGCGTCATGGACGACCTTGTCCATGTCCACCAGACTCTGGGCCTCTTCCTGGGCCAGGATTTCAACGGCTTCGGCAACCGTGGTCCGCCTTTTTCTCGAGGCCCCGCGAGGCATAAGACCTCCGAGCATGTCCTTGAAGTTGATCCCCATTTCTTCCATGCCAGAGTTGGAAAGAATTTCAACCATGGGTGTGGATTTGTCCTGGATTTCAATCTCCACCGGCCGGTGGTCGAGTTTGCCGTCCTTTAACATGCGACGCAGTTTCTCCCGGGTATTTGACGATGAGGCTGCCTGCTGTGTGCTGCCGGATTCAAAATCCACGGACACGCCCGAAGACTGCCGCTCCTGAACTTGCCGGTTTCCCCCGGCCTCGGGCAGGAGCATATCCAGCACACGCTCCCGGGCCTGCTCATGCGCCTTCTCCTGAACCGCTTCCTGCTCACGAATCTTTAACTGGTTTATGGTCAGCTCCAGCAAATCCCGGACCATGGATTCCACGTCCCGCCCCACATATCCCACCTCTGTAAACTTGGAAGCCTCAACCTTGAAAAAAGGAGAATCAGTCAGGCGGGCAAGACGACGGGCAATCTCTGTTTTGCCAACGCCCGTGGGGCCTATTAAAATTATATTCTTGGGCGCAATCTCATCACGCAGCTCAGGATCCACATGCCTGCGGCGCCACCGGTTGCGAAGGGCAATGGCCACGGAACGCTTGGCATGATGCTGGCCAATTATGTACTTATCAAGTTCCGCTACAATCTGAATGGGTTTTAAATCAGTCATGATGCCGTTGTATCCTGTATTTCTTCAATCACAAACACGTGATTGGTATATATGCACAAGCCTGCGGCAATCTCCATGGCCTGGCCGACGATTTGCCCGGCATCAAGATCCAGGGCCGGTGCATGCTTCATCAATGCAGCAGCAGCGGCGTGTGCAGCCACGCTTCCTGATCCTATGGCCACAACCCCCTCATCGGGCTCTATCACATCACCGTTACCGGAGATCAGAAACATTTGAGAAGCATCCACGGCTATCATCATGGCTTCCAGGCGCCGAAGATACTTGTCAGTTCTCCAGTCCCGGGCCAGTTCCACGGCAGCCCGGGTCAGATTGCCATTATATCTTTCAAGCTTTCCCTCCAGGCGCTCGGAAAGATGCAGGGCATCGGCAGTGGCCCCGGCAAAGCCGGCAATTATCCTGTCGTTGTAAATGCGCCGGACCTTTCTGGCCTTGTGTTTGATGATTGAATTGTTAAGCGTTACCTGACCGTCTCCGGCCACGGCAGCACAGCCGTTGTACCGGACCGCCAGAATGGTGGTACCGTGAAAATCATTAGACATGGCAAAACAACCTTGTTTTATTTTCTGGGATGGGCGCTGTCATATGCAGCCATTAACCTGTCAATGCTCACGTGCGTGTATTTCTGGGTTGTGGAAAGCTGCTTGTGTCCTAAAAGCTCCTGGACCATGCGCAAATCCAGTCCCGCATCCAGAAGGTGGGTGGCAAAGGTATGGCGCAAATCGTGGGGAGCAACCGGAACGGTTATGCCAGCTGCCCGTGCTGCCTGATCGAGCATCCGGGCCACGGAACGCTCGGTAAGACGGCCTCCGTTTTTATTTAAAAACAGCGGCCCCTTCCAGTTATCATAAACCGTTGACCTGTTATCATATAATTCACGGCGATAAGCCTTTACGGCCTCGGCTGCTTTCTGACCCACGGGCACGATCCTCTCCACGGAACCCTTGCCCAGAACCCGGATTGTCCTGTTTTCAAAATCAATATTTTCCACATCAAGCCCGGTCAGTTCCGAGACACGGATACCGGTTGAATAAAGAGTCTCAACAATTGCCCGGTTTCTTTTACCGGCCAGGGTATCGTCTTTTATGGAATCAAGCAGCATAAACATGTCATCCACAGTCAGGTAGCTGGGTACGGTCTTGTCCTGCTTCGGGGTAATTACAAGGGCTGCCGGATTTTCCGAAATCACATGGTGTTTTTCCAGGTAGCTGAAAAAAGAACGGATTGCAGACAACTTTCGGGCGATGGAGGTCTTTTTCATCTGCCGGCGGTACAGCTGACCAAGGTAGCTTCGGATGATCAGCGCGCTTATATCTTCGATGCCCCAGCCATTTAAACAAGCCTGGTCCCAGTCCTGTCCCTTTTTGCCCCCGCTGTTTTCAGCTGACTGCCGGGTTCTGAAATAGTCCAGAAAATCCTTCAAATCCCGGGCATAAGCCCGGCAGGTATGATCTGAATAGCCTTTTTCAGCAACCAGGTAATCAACAAATGAATCAATAAGCTGTGTTACGGCAATAACACTCATTGCATTTCAATCATGCCTTCGAGTTCCTGCCAGGTCCCCACTTCGGCAAAAGGGTGAGGCTTTCGGTTCCAGGGCTGCGCAAAAACAATGGGTCTAATTCCTGCTTCGGCAAGCAGAAAACAGGTTTCAAGCCTGTCTTCCACAAAGCAGGAAATGTTGCGCTCTATTAGAACCTCACGCTTGTCCTCAAATGATCCGGTGGCCACAACCTCAATGCCATCATTTCCCGTTTCCATTATTTCACACATCCACCCTGCTATATGGGAGGCTTCCGGGCGGGCGGTGACAAAAAGGGTTGGCCGGCAAATCCGGTTTAACCTCCTGAGCACATTGGGTGCATTCTCAATGGGGCAAAGCGGGCGATTATATCTGCCCTCAATGATACGGAGTATAATTTCAACCATGACCTCGCGGTCAATGACCCCGGAGCCCAGCATGTCGTAATCAGTGATATCGTTGTAGCCAATATGGCTTATGCCGAAGTCTTCATCGGCAATGGACAGAAACAAAGACATGGTATCTGCAACCACCCCGTCAATATCAAATGCCAGGGATCTGGGATCGATTTTCATGCCTTTTTTTACGATTATGCCACCCTCCGGGTTTTTTTCTTAAGCCGGCTGATGCGCCTTCGGAAAATATCGGCCATCTTTTTGTCATCCTGTTCCAGAAAATTCTGGCGCTTGTTTTTAAGCTCCCGGATCTTTGCCTTGATTTCTCTTATGGAAACTTTTGACTGCTTTTTTTTGCCGGTTTCTTCAAGCCCCCTTGCTTTTTTAATGGTCGAAATCAATTCGGCTTTGTTCATACCTGAAGCACCGGTGACTTCCGGCAGCTGCCTGGCGATCTCGCGCAATTCCGGAGCCGTTAATTTCTCAAGAGGTTTTTCTTTTACCTGTTTTTCTTTTTTGCCCATTTTCAATCCTCTTATCAATAAGTTTCAAAGTTACCCAT
>JAABTZ010000152.1 GCA_011389605.1 Desulfobacteraceae bacterium | reverse complement strand
GCTGCATTCTTCGAAATCGCGCAAGCCTTGATCTTGAACTTTTTACGGCGCCATCTGAAAACCGACTTTTTACGAGACCATCAACCATTAAAAAAGCAAGGAGTAAAAATGATTGAAACAATTTTTTCAATGCAGGGCAAAGTGTGCGTCATCACCGGCGGCTCGCGCGGGTTAGGTCATTACATGGCCCAGGGATTTCTGGAATCCGGGGCAGCACGTGTTTACATCACTGCACGAAAGGCGGAAGCCTGTTTTAAGGCCGCAGAAGAACTTTCGCAATACGGGCAGTGCATTGCCTTGCCCGGAGATATAAGCTCTTTGCCGGAAATCGAAAAGCTGACAGACGAACTGGCAGGAAAAGAAGACTGTGTGGATGTGCTCGTAAACAATGCAGGTGCAGGATGGGGCGCAGCCCTGGGGGAATTTCCCGAGCGGGGGTGGAACAAGGTCATGGATCTTAATGTCAAGGCACCCTTTTTTCTGACCCAGGCCATGCTTCCCCTTTTAAAAAAGGGCAAATCGCCTGAAAGCACTGCCTGTGTAATTAACATCGGCTCTGTTGCAGGTATTGTGGGTGAAAGTCTTTCCAGCTACAGCTACGGCCCCAGCAAGGCCGCGGTCCACCAGTTGACCAGGAATCTTGCCAAAGATCTTGCTGACAGCCACATCCGGGTCAACGCCATTGCACCCGGCCGCTTTTTTTCAAAAATGACCGAATACGTCAGCAAGCAGCAGTATGAGGCGGAATGCGCTCAGATCCCCCTGCATCGCTGGGGCGCTGCCGAAGACATTGCCGGGGTGGCCATTATGCTTGCCAGCCGGGCCGGTGCCTTTATAACAGGCCAGATAATACCGGTGGACGGCGGGACCACCCTGACCGGGTCACTTCTTTAATATTTGATGGCACCGTAAAAAGCTCTTTATTCCGCCGCTGCTGAATTTTTGTAAAAAGCAAATCCGTAAACTCCCTGCCTGATCGGCGGCACGGAAAAGGAGTTTCCTCGCTCCAGGAGCTTCCCGGAGCCTCAATTTCCGCTCGGAAACCCACTTTGGGTTCATGGGACGCTCTTGGGTTCATGGGACGCTCTTAACTTTTTAACTTACACCCAGGTCATATCCTTCTCTTTTCACGATCTCTGCGCCCCGCCTAACCGACTTGCTTATGGCGACCTCGGAAATATTAAACCGGCGCGCCAGGGAGACCTGGCTGACACCTAATTCCCGGACCGCCCAATAACAGATTAAACTCCGGGCAGTGACCAGATGCTTATACCTGCCTAGAGCCCAGACTTCGTCCACTGGCAGATGTAAAAGCCGTGCAACCCTTTGGGCTATAACATCTACATCCACTCCTCTTGATCGGAGGGTGTATTGCCGGGCAACAGCCTCTTTGTCTTCAGACAGAGTTCTACTGACAAAATCGCTGTTACCCAGAATACGTTCATCGCTTTTTGCCTGGCCCCCTGTCTTACGTAAAACCTTTACGGCATCCCACCCGCCAATGCTCCGGATAAATCCGCCGCCGCTCAAATCCAGTCTCTTGCCCTGATCTATCCCCCTGGCCACAAAAGCCCGATAGCCGGAACGGGCCGAATCTTTCCTGCTGCCAAAATAGGCGAGCACCGCATCGCTGCTTTGCCAGTCCTGCCGATGCCTGCCCATGATAACGCCATGCCCTGAAAACGGGTATTTGTCCAGATGCGTCAAATCCTTTACCAGGCCAGCCCGAAGAGGGTTTAGATGAATGTAGCGCACCAGTTGAAAAAAATAGGGATCTTCCTGGCAGAGAATCGATTTATATCGATTCTGAAAAAGGTGGCCATTCCGGCCATGACGGCGATTATACGCCAGGGCGTGGCCTGTCAGCAACCGCTGCATGACCGTGGCGGCAGGAACGGTACCGGTTTTCAGCAGCAGGTGAAAGTGGTTTGGAATAAGCGCCCATGCATAACATGTTGTCAGGGTTTCCTTCAGGATCATGGCAATTCGTTCCAGAAAGGAATAACGGTCCTGATCATCATCAAATATTTGTCGGCGCTCAATGCCACGTGCGATGATGTGATGCAGTGCACCCGGGGTATCGATACGGGATTGTCTTGGATGTAAGCCTATCAATACGGAAGCCTTCACGTCAAGTTAATAACTTAAGGGCGTCCCTTTATGCCCAGTCCCTTTATGCCACCACTTTATGCCACCACTTTATGCCACCAAAAAATTATCCCATTTTACTAAGCTTAAAATTCATACTTTTTTCATGCTTTAGTCGTATTTAATTTACTTATTAAATATTATAATTTTCCTCATGTTACAAAAAAATCAAATCTGCACAGACAAGACCGAAAATCCTCCCTTTTTCCGTCCAACGGTTTGTCCGTGCACCAAGCCTTAATCCTTTTAAAATTCAGGAGAGAGCATCATGTCAATCATCAAGGAAAAGGGACGCATATTGCTGCCGTTTCTTCTGGCGGTTTTTTTCATTGCCTCAACCGGTCTTGCTGCAGGTCAAACACTTTTCGGTCCTGAGAAGCTCTTTATTAAATTCTGGCATATACATAAATCCAATCATGTATTCATATCTCATGACAGCGGCAACGTTATGCTGCAAATCCGCAAAAACACCCCTGAAAAAGAGATTCGGGGCGGGTTTGTGTGGTATAATTGGGACTTTATCCCTCTTTCGGATTTTTTAAAAAGAAGCGATCATAAATGGGAAAAGGAAGTCCCGCTTAAAAAGGTCAACCGGTTGTTTGTTTACATGCGGGGAACTCCGGGCGCGTCAGTAACCATAAGCGTGATTGAAAAAGAGACGGCACCGCCCCCCGAAATCACTTTTGAGGCGCAACCCGATTCTATTCGCCCCGGTCAGGCAAGTACTCTTAGCTGGAACTGCGAGGAGGCGCAAAGCGCTACGATCGAACCGAACATCGGGGCCGTGGATGTAAGCGGAAGTGTTGAAGTTCATCCACCCGAAACAACTACTTATATGCTCACAGCCCAGGGACCGGGCGGTGAATCGGAGGCCGAATGCACCATAAACGTCATAAATCAGCTTCCTTCTGCTGAATCCTTATCTGTAAGCACTTCTGAAGACAGGCCAGTGAACATTACACTGAGCGGAACTGGCCCGGATGAAGATCAGCTAACGTTTTCAGTGGCGGAGACTCCTGTAAACGGTTCCTTAAGCGGCACTCCCCCGGAGGTAACCTATACCCCGGACCCGAATTTTTACGGATCAGATACCTTCACATATACCGCAGACGGTGGATATGCCGTCTCTGATCCTGCTTCTGTAATTATTGAAATTCTGCCGGTAAATGATCCTCCGGAAGCTGCAGACGACCTGGTAGCCACAGACAGTGCGCCGGTTTTGATAGAAAACGTGCTGGCAAATGACACAGACATTGACGGGGACGTGCTTGAAATATCAGGTTTTTCCCAGCCCTTGCATGGAGCTGTGGAAACAGAAGGAAACGGTGCGTTCACATATACCCCGGGGGCTGATTTTACCGGTGAAGACAGCTTTACATATACCATAACAGACGAAAACGGTGGACAAGACACGGCCTCTGTAACCGTACGTATTTCCCCGCAAGTGCAGATTGCTGCCAGCCCTGAGATGATAGCATCAGGCGAATCCTCCATATTAACCTGGAATTCTTCTTTTGCAGAATCCTGCTCCATCTCTCCGTCAATTGGAGAGGTCGGGGCAGAAGGCTCCGTAACTGTAACCCCCGCGGAAACCAGCACCTATACCATCACTGCTACCGGCTCTGGCGGAAGCACTACAGCGAACACTACCATCACGGTTATTGATCCTGCCGAGCTGGTATTTGACTCTGTTGAGGACCAGGAGGTTATAGAAGGAGAAGGGCTCGCATTTACGGTTCATGCTGAATACAGCGATGATGCAACGCTGTTTTATTCTGCGTCCAATCTGCCTTCCGGGGCAAGCTTTGATCAGGAGACGCAAACTTTTTCATGGACTCCTGGAATCGGTCAGGCCGGGGAGTATTCTCCTGAATTCAAGGTATCTGACGGAGAACTCACGGATACCATGACAGTCCATATAACCGTCACAGCGAATCCACCCTTTGTTACCCTGACGGCTGATCCGCAAACAATTGCCCCCGGCCAGAGCGCCACCCTGTCCTGGACCTCGGAATATGCTGAAACCTGCACCATTGCACCGGATATCGGCGAGGTGGCTCTAAATGGTTCAGTTGACGTAATGCCCGAAGAAACTACAGCCTATACAATAAGTGCCACCGGCAGTGGCGGATCTGCCTCTGATACGGTTACGTTAACAGTGGAACAATCTCTTGCCTCTATAACCGGGACCATCACTGACGCAGGCACCGACCAGCCGCTGGAAGGCGCAATTGTTTTAATTGAAGCCGGGAGTAATGCTTATTCTGATGAAACCGGGCCGGACGGCTCATATGAAATCATTGGTGTCATCCCTGGTGATATCCAAATAACAATTACGTATTCTGACTATTCTCAAATTTATCAGGCCACCCTGCCTACCGGAGACGGCTATGTAATGGATTTCAGCATGGATTTCAGCGGCATCCGGGTAACCGGAACCGTTGTTGACGTATCCACTGAAGAGCCTTTAGCCGGGGCCACGGTAACAGCTGTTATAGACGGTCAAACCTATTCCGCAAACACCGGTGTGGACGGTTCATATGAAATTTCAGGGATTTCAGAAAACGGAAGCCTGGAGCTGACAGCTACCTGCCCGGGATACCTGGAGGATACCGCAATGTATTCAGTCAGCGGTTCAGGAGTGCTGGAGCATGACTTTAGCCTCTACAGCGAGTCCGCCACTGTAACAGTTACAGGTGTTGTCACCAACGCAAAGACCATGATGCCTGAGCCCGGGGTGGAGGTCAACCTGACCGGGGCACAGATTTCAGATACAACCGACAGCAACGGCGTTTTTACGCTCGCTGGCGTTCCTATGGGAAATCCGCGATTTGAATTTTTTAAAGCTGATTTTATTAAAATTTGGAAAAGCGCTGAAGTTAACGAGGATCCTTTTGAAATGGATGTTCTGTGGCCAACCGTAAATGCCAAAGCAAATCCGCCGGAAATCGACCCGGGCGCAACGATTTTCGTGCGCGACGCCATGACCGGAAAACCCCTGGAAGCCGCCCGTGTCAAGGTCTACGGAACAGACAATGAGTATATAACCAGGCTCGATGGATCCTGCACATTAACCGGACTTCCGCTTAGAAAGATCACCCTTGAGGCCGCGGCTGAAAATCATAAGGCGGTCTATATGAGTCCGACAGTGGTAAGCGGAGGTGCCGACACATTGACTTTCTCCCTGCCGCCGCTTACCAGGGGCGCCGTTTCCGGCACGGTAACGGATTTGCAAACCGGCGAACCAATCCGCAACTCTCAGATCTCCCTGCCAGAAGGCGGTCTTTTGGGAGCAGACAGTGAAGCAGACGGAAGCTTTATCCTTGTTGGAATTCCTTCCGGCACTTATGAGCTAAAGGCTCTTCATCCCGAATATCAGGCTGAAACTATCAGCAATATAATCGTGTCAGAGGAAGAAACCTCCAACGTGGATTTCACCCTCACCCCGAAGCCCGTAACCGGCTCACTGGAGGGAACGATCCGGGATTCGCAGACCGGAGATCCAATTGCCGGGGCGATTCTTAATGTCGGGGATGCCGGCGCCACGTCAACAACCGATCAACAGGGCGGCTATGTGCTTTCCGATCTGCCTGCCGGCCTGGTAAATATTTCCATAAGCGCGGACGGCTACCCGGATACCGAGAGGAAAGCCGGGGTGCTGGCGGATCAGGATGAAACTACGCCTATGACACGAACGGCTGATTTTGAGCTGGACCCGCAGGATTCTACGCCCCCTGTTTCCGTATCCAGGGAAATTATGGCATCAGAAGGAGGAAGCATCGAGGTGCCGGACGGAAGTTTCTGCCTTGTTATCCCGCCGGATTGCTTGAGCGGGGATGCGATCCTGACTCTCAGGTCCACGCAGGACGGACCTCAGGTTCTGCCGGGAGACGAGCTGGATCTGGATCCCGCCCTGGGGATGAACGGTATCAGGGCGCTTGGTGATAAAATCCAGTTAATTGTCGAGCCTGCAGTCTCAGGCGCGGAAATCCCCTCGCTCCGGGGCTGGGTTCTGGTCATGAGCCGGTACTCCCAGGCTGAGGCCGAGGCATACAATATTGCCGAAAGCTCCGTATTCCCATATTACTGGGACGGCGACTACTGGACACTTCTTCGGCCCAAGCCCCATGAGCTGATCACTGACACGGTCAACAACATCTCAGTGGCTGTAATGGATTTTTCCACCACTGCCGCCGGCGAGACGGTAACAGCTGGGATTACCGATAAGTCCCCGGTAATGCTGGCGTCTCTGGATGATTATATACCGGACATAGAATGGGCAAAAGTTTATCAGTTCATTAAAGGCGGTGTTGATAATGTCATCTCCCCAGATCCACCGACTAATGTCAGCATCACTGACAAGGATGGACTAGATGCCGTAACCAGCGCTGAGCCTGACAATATACCAAATCCCAATGCCCTTCCCTTACTGGTGATAGAAGGCTGGGATAAAAAAGCCATTCTTATGGATACCGGCCTTACAGATCCCAATGCCAGCAGCACCCGCTATTCAAATCTCCTTAAAGATCTGGTGGATTCCAACAACGGGGTTTACCGCCCGGTCTTTGTATCTCACAACAGCAGGGCGAGCATGATAAATATCGGCTCGGATCTGGCCCAAAAGCTCCATGGCGAGTACCTCAACCATCCGGGAAAAATAAAAGGCCTCCCTGCGGACCCAGGGGATGAGGATTCCGGCAGTTTTCCATATGTTAACACCCTGGGCTATTCATTCGGCGGGCTCGTCTCCCGTTCATACCAGGCTTACTCCCAAGCTGTCCGGAACATGAATATTATCGGCACACCGAATCATGGAACAGCGCGTTTTATCTATTACCTGCTGACAAATGACCTGATTCCTGCCAGGGATCAATACAGCCGACAGATGTTATTTGATCTGCTTCTGCACTTTTCACCCGGAACGGCCGACCTGATGGCATATGATGACAGAAAACCCTGTGACTCAAGCAACAACCAAAGGCTGTGCATGCTGAACAAGAATACGGAAGCCCTGCCTGATCAGGACATGACGCTCATTGCAGGAACTGACAGCTTCTGGTGGTCTGACAGGTTATTAGAAGGTGAAAATGATGGTGTAGTACCGGTATCGAGCGTATTTAATTACACCAGCCGGCCGGATGACGGTGAGGCAAGCCTTTTTCCGGATGATAAGATTGACAGGCGCTCCAAATACGGGTTCAACCATTTTAATTTTTCAAAAGAAGGCTTCAGGGTGAGAGATAATGATAACCTGCGGGATGACATATTCCA
>JAABTZ010000151.1 GCA_011389605.1 Desulfobacteraceae bacterium | reverse complement strand
GTCCAATATCTGCGTTACGCACAATTTTTCAGAATTTCACGTATTGCTAAGTACGCTGCATTCTTCAAAATTGCGCAAGCCTTGATCTTGAACTTTTTACAAAGCCGTCTAAAAGCGACTTTTTACGAGTGAATCAAAATTTGAAACGCTCAGTTTATGTATCAATTAGTTCTCAGCACCTGGATGACCGCCCGGCCAAGGGGCTGGCTGTCTATGGTACATACACCCTCGAATTCCGCATAATTCATATGCCTGGCAATCTTAATCGCGCATGTTTCAATTCCGGATTCCACGGGAATCAGGTCGCAAAAAAAATCCGCATCCTTGACTCCCACAATAAATCCTCCGCCCATGGGACTTTGGGATTTTTCCTCCAGTTCGCTCCACCGGATATGAACGCCTGCGGTCTGGGCCACCAGTTCAATGAGCACCAGAGGATGCACGCCGCTGCCTGTGTACAGGGGCCACAGATTTGAAACCATGGATCGGGCCACTGCTTTTTTTGGGTCAACGTAAACAATGGCGTCAATTAATTTCATCCGATCCCGCTGGATCAGGTATTTTTCAGGATTGGAAAGGTCCTGGCTCATGTGGCAGCCCAGATTGCAAAACCAGGGATGGACTGAACAGCGGATTCGGACAGATAAAATGTGAAAGAAGATTGACTTTGCAAGGTCCGGCTGGTATCTTTAAATATTTTGGATGCCCTTAGCATGGGTTGTCAAAAAGTGAAAAAGTAAGATATTTTTCATAAACATAAAACAATTTTACCGGTTTTACAAGGCCATTTCAATGCAGCAGCTTATTGTGCAGCTCAAGGAGAAAATCGTAGATACCCTGTATCTTGAGGATATCGCCCCCGAAGACATAGACGAAAACGCCCCCCTTGTGGGCAGTGATCTTGGCATTGATTCCATTGATATCCTGGAACTGGTCATGATGGTGGAACAGGACTACGGTGTGGTTATTGACAACAAGGAAGTGGGAGAAAAGGTTTTTGCCTCTGTTGCGGCCCTGGCCGCATACATCAAAGAAAACCGCCCCAGGGCTTCGAAAATTTCATGAAATTCAAACTCATCTATCCTAAGTGGGCCAAGCTTGCCAGGCAGACGGAATTTCATCTGCCGCCCCATGGACCCGCAGTTTTTGCAGCCAGCCTTCCCAAAGACGTTGAGGTGGTATTCGTTGATGAAAATCTTGAAGACATAGACTTCAATGAACCCGTGGACATGGTGGGCATTTCCATGATGCTAACAATCCAGGTAAAACGGGGCTGGCAGATAGCCGATATTTACCGGGAAAAAGGTGTTTGCGTTATTTTCGGCGGCATTGCCGCCACCCTCCATGCAGAGGAAACCGCAGCTCATGCAGACGCAGTCTTTCTGGGCGAAGCCGAGGGGAAAACAGAGCAGATAATAGAGGATTTCAGGCAAAACAGGCTGAAAAAGATCTATAATGCCCTGGAAGCACCCCCTCCCATTGAAACCATCGGTCCGGCCCGAAGAGACATTTTAAAATCCAATCTCTACAATTACCGGGGCATCCAGATGGTAGACCTGGTACACGCCTCCCGGGGCTGCCGTTTTAACTGCTATCCCTGCGCTGTTGCCTACCTGGGCGGCCGCAGGTTCCGCCCCCGTCCCGTTGACCGGGCCATTGAAGAAATGGCCGGAATCGACAACAACCGGCTGTTTCTGGTTGACAACTCCCTTGCCCAGGACACTCAATGGGAAATGGATCTGTTTAGGGAGATGATTCCGCTTAAGAAAAAATGGTGCAGCCATCCAATAGAGGACAAACCCGAGGTGCTTGATCTGGCAGCCCGGGCCGGGGCCTGGTTTGTCTACCAGGCCGTGTTTGACACCTCTGATTATATCCGGGAGCGGGTCCGCCGGTATCACGATCACGGCATTGCTGTTGAGGGCACCATCTTACTCGGTCTTGATCGCCATACCGAGGACTTTATCAAAAGGCTGGTGGATTTTCTGCTGGAAATTGATCTGGATCTTGCCGAGTTTACCGTGCTCACGCCGTTTCCCCATACCCGGGCATGGAAGCGCCTCCACGGGGAAAACCGGATTTTTTCCCATGACTGGAATGATTACACAGCAGACAAGGTGGTCTACCACCCAAAACAAATGAGCGCCCAAAGGCTACAGGAACTTCTGTTTTATGCATGGGATACCTTTTACCGGGAAAAATCCCAGCAGGTGCGAATGTTTGAGCTTTTCCAGCAGGTCATCCGCAGGGAAAAGGCAGATGGCACGTTTAAGCCAAGAAACCGAGAACTTGCCCGCCAGGCATTCGGAAGGCCTGTGCAGCGTTAAATTCCCTTGTGCCAAACCTGATGGCGCCGTAAAAAGTTCAGGATCAAGGCTTGCGCGATTTCAAAGAATGCAGCGTACTCAGCCGTACGTGAAATTCTGAGAGATCGCGCCTAACTCAGATAGTAGACTTTTACGAAG
>JAABTZ010000150.1 GCA_011389605.1 Desulfobacteraceae bacterium | reverse complement strand
TAGCCGTACGTGAAATTCTTCAGAAATCGCGCGTAACGCAGATATTGGACTTTTTGCGGTGCCATCAAACCTGATTTTCTTTTCCATCAGGCCAGCAGGGCCATGCCCGCATGAAGCGAAGCTGAGATCACCAGCACAATGCCTGTTTTTCGATGAGTGCGGGCAGACACCCGGATCACGTGCAGGCCTGTTAGCAGCTGCCAGGCCAGCAGGATCAGATTTATTATCCCGAATGCAAGAATCATTTAATCCCTCCTATCTCCGCTTAATCAGCAGATACTACAGAGACAGTGAGTTTGTCTGTATTGCGGCTGCCATGAAGATTGCAGGAAGCCCGGGCCTCTATTTCCAGGTTTTCAGCGGCCGGATAGATATATGTGAGGGTAAATTCCTCCTCCGGTGGTTTACTGATTGCTGAGTATTCCCATTTTTCAACGACTTCACCGTTGATTGTCAGCTCTACCAACTGGGTATAATGCAAGAAGTTGTTTCCCGAATGCGACACATGCAAAACAATTTCCACTGACTGCCCTTGTTCAACGGTTTCCGGGGCCTGGATTCGTACCGCGGATTTATTTGCAAAGGCAGGGGTAAGTAGCAGGCACAACACCGCCAGGCCTGTTATCATAACGACTGTAAGAAACCGACCCATATTCATAATTATTCTCCATAGTTAAATATCTATTTATGTATTTGACCAAAAACTTCCGCCATTTCCTGATCTCAAATAATAACACCGCAAATTGCAATTTCCAGAAAAAGTATAAAATGTTATTTAATGGGGGTTGTTCGGTCATGCCAGGCCGGCCATCTGCTCTGCCCATAGCCTGTAGTCGGATTGTTTTGCAGGAAGGCAAGAAAAGTCTCTATCCGCCGATCTTTGGGCGCGGCAGACAGATCCACCCGTTTATGGGCCTAAAGCTTCAGTTCAGGTGTGCCGTTATCCAAAGCCCGGCCTTGTATGCTTAAACGGGTTGGGGTGCTGCTTTTCAGATAAAAACCACCCGGCATGGATCCGGGCGGCACAAAGGCCTCCTTTGTGCCGCCCGGATCCATGCCGGGCAGATTATACATGGCGTTTACACAATCTCTTCCAGGGTGATTTCAAAGGTCAGATCCTTTCCTGCCAGGGGATGGTTAGCGTCCAGTGTGACTTGTTCTTCGCCCACGTTGGTGACCATAACCTTAACCTTCTGACCGTCTTCCTGCTGGAGTTCAAGCTCCTGGCCCGCCTGGGGATCGATATGTTCCGGGAACTGAGATTTTTCCACTTCGATTACCATGTCATCGCGGTACTGGCCATAGGCTTTTTCCGGCGGAATAGTGGTTTCTTTGGTTTCCTCTGGCTTCATTCCTATAACAGCCTCTTCCACCCCGGGAATAATATTGCCGGTTCCGATTTCAAACTCCAGGGGGTCGCGCCCTTCGCTGGAATCAAACACCGAGTCGTCATCAAACTTTCCCTTGTAATGAATCCTGACGGTATCGCCTGATTGCGCTTGTGTCATAAATACTCCTTGTGATTTGAAATTTAAAACGAATTTATTTGTTCCAGTACCATAAGAAGAATTGCCTGGCAACGCAACCCCCGGTCTGATAATTTTTCAACTCAAGCAGAATGCTGACAGCTTCGGCCCGGGGAGAGTAAACGACAATTTTCTCCCTAATGACCGCTTGGGCACTCCCCCTGTGGACAAGTTCCGGGAAAAATTGTGACAAAAAAAACAAATACCGTTGACCATAACGTGAAATCTCCCGCCACATAACTTCTAAGTAACTTCAAAAAAAGTTACTGCTATATATCGGCCCCGGGCGTAGGCCCGGGGGGAATACCTTCAAAGACTCCAGAAGGCCTCCCGTGGGCCGGGCGGGGATGGCTGGCCCGGAGGGCGCATGCACGCAGTGCCTGTTTGCAGTTGCCGGCGATGCGAAGCGGCCGCGGCCGAATTACTTCGGTCCGCAGCGAAGCAAGCCGTGCAACTGCCAGGCACAAGTGCGCGCACGACGGGGCTGCCATCCTCGTCCGGCACCACGCGACGGATGCTGCAATATTGGGCCTTTCCAGTCACCCCCCAATTATCACAACAGCATTGAACTTCCTGCAAGAAAAGACAGCTTATACTGTTTCTCTTTTCCTACTTTTCTTGACAACTCTCCGGGGCTGAATAATAATGTCTGTTAAGCCATTTTTTTCTGCAATCCGGGGCCCGCCCCCGGTATTTTGTTACGGAGCATCCATGACCAGGCCTGACAAGCAGACTTCATCCCCATCCGGATTTACCCGGTTTTTTGATATCCATCCTCCGGTATTCTGGCCGACAGTTATTTTGCTTGCTGCATTTATAAGTGTAACGCTTTTGGTCGGCAACCCAATGGAAAAAATTTTTTCAGCCATCCAGACAGACATATCCGACAATTTCGGATGGCTTCTGATTCTTTCGGTCAACTGCTACCTGCTTGTCATGCTCTATATCGCTTTTAGCAAATACGGCAACATCCGCCTGGGGGGCAAAAATGCAGTGCCGGAATTTTCCCGAACCTCATGGTTTGCAATGCTTTTTTCCGCGGGCATGGGTATCGGGATCCTTTTCTGGAGCGTGGCAGAACCTATTTACCACTTCACAAATCCCGATTTTGGGGGAGCCAACAGCATGGAAGCAGCCAGAACTGCCATGCGTGTTACTTTCTTGCACTGGGGCCTTCATCCCTGGGCCATTTACGCACTGGTGGGAATGTCATTGGCCTTTTTCTCCTTTAACAGGGACAAGCCCCTGGCCATCCGCTCTGTTTTTTATCCTTTGCTTGGCGACCGGGTCTACGGCCCCTGGGGGGATGCCATTGACGTGATGGCTGTGCTGGCAACCATGTTTGGCCTGGCCACATCCCTTGGATTCGGAGTCCAGCAGATAAATGCCGGACTTAATCATCTTTTCGGCCTGCCAGACAATGTACAGATTCAGATGGCTCTGGTAGCCGTGATCACGGCAGTAGCGGCCATGTCCGTGGCCTCGGGACTGGACCAGGGGGTCAAGCGGCTCTCGGAATTAAATATGAACCTGGGGGCAGTCTTATTGATGTTTGTACTCATTGCAGGCCCAACCCTTTTTATTCTCGACACATATGTTGAAAACACAGGGGTTTATTTAAACGATTTCTTTGCAGTAAGCTTCTGGACAGAAGGATATGCAAAGACTGACTGGCAGAATTCCTGGACCATATTTTACTGGTCCTGGTGGATCTCCTGGTCTCCGTTTGTGGGCATGTTTATCGCCCGCATCTCCAGGGGCCGCACTTTGCGGGAATTCGTGCTAAGCGTGCTCCTCGTCCCGTCCCTGCTCACTTTTCTCTGGCTGACAGCCTTCGGAGGATCCGCACTTTTTCTGGAACTTAGCCAGACAGGCCAGATGGCTGCCGCGGTAAAGGAAAACATTGCCATTTCCATCTATGAACTGCTGGGACATTTTCCCCTGGCAATGGTGGCCAACTTTGCCGCAATCCTTCTAGTGGTAAGTTTTTTTGTAACATCATCGGATTCCGGGTCACTTGTGTTAGACACATTTACTTCAGGAGGCAGGCTTAACTCGCCGGTAACCCAGCGAATTTTCTGGGCGGCCCTCCAGGGGGCAGTGGCTGCAGTTCTGTTGTTCGGCGGCGGCCTTGGAGCCCTTCAGACTGCGTCTATAATCACGGGCCTTCCCTTTGCTATAGTATTGCTTTTGATGGGATGGAGCCTTAAAAAAGGCCTTGAAAAAGAATACGAATCCGAACAAATCAGGGCCCGGGACATGGAGCGGGAAAGCTACCAGCAGCTAATCCAGGAGCTGATAGAAAAAAAAGCCGCCGGAGCCAGGGAATCCAAAACCAAAAACAGGGAAAGCTGATAAATCATGGATACAATCAATCATATTCTGGCCTGCCTGGATCTGACTGAAATCGATGAACATCTTATCAATTACGCATCCCTGGCCGCACGAATTTTTGAGGTGCCCCGGGTCACATTCATACATGCAATCCAGGCCTATGACCTGCCAAACAAGAGCAGCAAATCCTTTCCGGATATAAAAAGCTCATTGAATAAAATGATACATGATGAATTAGACAGCAAGATTGATGAAAATTTCCGCCAAAGCGTGGATTACAGAATTGAAATCAGAATTGCCGAAGAAGACGCTGCAGAAGAAATCGCGGCCTGCATAAAGGATCTGGATGCGGATCTGCTTCTGGTGGGTCAGAAATACGGGGAAGACAGGCAAAAAAGATACGGACGGAAACTGTCTGCTGAATCAAAATGCGATATCATGTTCATACCCCAGGACCCGCCCCTTGAGATCTCCAGGGTCTTGTGCGCAATTGATTACTCCGCCTCGTCAAAAGGCGCCTTTGACCGGGCCCTGCATTTATATCAAAGCATAAAAGCAGGTCTGCTCTGCTATTATATTCAGGATACAAGCCGGAGCTATTTTCCGGCATCCACAAATAAAAGCGCCAGCCAGAACCTCAGCCGGGCCGAGGCCAAGCACCAGGAATTCATGGCAGGATTCGGCATAGACCCGCAGGCCTTTTCATGCCGAATCGATACTTCCGAAAAGCTCACCAGTGAAGGGGAAAAACTGTATCACATTGCACAAGAAGAAAATGCAGACCTGATAATAGTGGGGGCGGCAGGAGACACGGCCACGGAAACCTCCTTGCTGGGCAACATCGCCGAGACCCTGCGCCGCATGGAAAAATCAATGCCTGTCATGATTGTCAAGGACCGGGAAAACAAGAGATTCTTCTCCCAGCTGCTTTCCTGAAAATTCACATCTCCTGCTCTTGCGTTCAAATGCCGGCCCCCTTAAGGGGGCCGGCATTTAAAAGGTTTTTCACCTAAATTGAGCGATTTTCAAGTTTGCCGCAGATACAAGGAAGATGCAGACTGGCTATAGTCAGCTATGCGAGGCT
>JAABTZ010000149.1 GCA_011389605.1 Desulfobacteraceae bacterium | reverse complement strand
GTGAATATTCATCCTTGCCCACAAGGTTGCCTGTTTTATGCACCTTGGGCGCATTTTCGTCCATGGCCCGGTCATGATCGACCAGATGCGGCAAAACCTCGTACTCCACATGGATTGCTGCCAGTGCGTCCCGGGCCTGGTAGGGAGTGTCTGCGGCCACCGCGGCCACGGCCTCGCCTTCAAACCGGCAGTGCGGATCGAAAAGCGGAGCCGTAAAGTTATCATAGCGCCATTTCAGATTTCTGGCCTCGTCTGAATCCCCGGTAATCACGGCCCTGACCCCGGGCATTTGACGGGCCCGGCCGGCATCTATTTTTTTGACCCGGGCATTGGGGTGCGGGCACCTAAGCATGGCACCGTAAATCATGTTGGGCAGCTTGATATCCGAGGGATAGACGGCTGTGCCGCTTAGCCGTTCATACCCGTCAACCCTCGGTGAGGACTTGCCCACCACTTCGGTCTTTTCCCAGAATTCCGGTTTGGCTCCCGGCTCGGGTGTTTCCGGTACTTCCAGGCCCCGGGTGTAATAAATATTGTCATCCTGTGCCATGGCCCCCCCTTATTTGCTTTTCAGGCTTGCGGCCTTTTTCCCGGCCCGGAATATGTTTTTGTACGCCCCGCACCGGCAAAGATTGCCCGAAACCGCGGTGCGGATTTCATCTATGCCGGGATCTGAGTTTTTGCGCAGCAGGCCTTCCACGGACATGATCTGTCCGGGGGTGCAGTAGCCGCACTGGTAGGCGTCTTTTTCCAGAAACGCGGTCTGCACGGGGCCGAGCTGCTCGCCGTTCATCAGCCCCTCCACTGTGGTGATCCGGCGCCCCTCGGCTTCCACCGCAAGGGTCATGCAGGCGTATCTGGGGATATCGTCGATGAGAACCGTGCACGCCCCGCATTCGCCCCTGCTGCAGCCCTCCTTTGTGCCGGTCAGGCCGATAACCTCACGCAGGACGTAGAGCAGGCTCCATCGGGGTTCTGCCAGGACTTCCTGTTTTGCGCCGTTGACATGAAGACGGATTTTTACCGTGTTTTCGGCAGGAATCATTTTTTCCGGGGGCATTGGTTTTAGCCGGGCAGCCATGGCCGCGCCGGCAAAAGATGCGCCCACGGCCCCTGTGCCGATGATCTGCATAAATCCGCGCCGAGTGACCCCGCCGGTACCGGCGCCGCCACTGTTTTTTTCATCTGAACCCATGCTCACCTCCCTGCCGGGCTTTGCTGGTCATGGTTGGCCTTTGGTGAAAATTGAATCAACAGATTTTTTTATCCATTTATAATGCATTTCCGTGTTTTGAGAAAATACAGGATATTGCTTATTTCAACATGCAAAAGACAGTAGATAGCATGTAAACTGCTTGCCGCTGAAAATAGGAAAGGAATAATGACTTTGCACGCACTGGAAATAACCGGAGTTTTGGGGGCCCCGGGGTGAAGATTTCTTCCACATTCAGCCAGGACGGATCGAAAAAAACAGTTATAAACATCAGGGGTGGCATAAGCGGTCTGTCACCCGGCAGTCAGATTTGATTAAGGTAGTAGAGCCCCGAGTCCTCTAAAATGTGGAGGCCAAGGCGGCGGTGACTGCGGTAGGGCAGAATGTGAATTACTTCACCGGCCTCATGTTTTTTCTGCATATTACGCCAGAAATCCACGCCAAAGAGGTCGCCGTGAACCCTTTCAAACTCGTGCTGCAAATATTTGGGCGGAAGGAGAAACTTCCTGAACTCCTCGGGGAACACATCATTTTCACCCACGGGAAACCAGGATTCATCAGACATGATTTCGTCATCATCTCTTGGCTCCGGGAGTTTTTTAAATTTGCAGTCGGTTAAAAACAAAAGCTCGTCATAGTCGTAGAACACCACCCTGCCCCTTCTGGTCACCCCGAAATTTTTAAAAAAAAGATCTCCCGGAAATATGTTGCTGGCAGCCAGCTCCTTGATCGCCCAGCCGTAGTCAATCATGACTTCTTTGACCGATTCGGGCGGATTTTGCCTGATGTAGATATCCAGCGGAGTCAGCCTGCGCTCCGTGTAAAGGTGGCGTATAATGATCCGGCTGCCGCTTTGAATAAAGGTATTGGGGGCTTTTTTTTCAAACTCCCGGATCAATTGTTCCGAGAAAAGAGCCCGGTCAAACCTGAGATGTTCAAATTCCTGGGCATCGACCAGCCGCCCGGCCCTGTCATGCCTGAACACCAACAAATAGCGGTTCCGGATGTGTTCCCGTGTGGTTTTCTTCGGCGCACCGAAGCGCTCCTTGATCACTTTGAACACAACATTAATGGCCGGAACCGTGAAAACTATCATCACCATCCCTTCCTGGCCAGGGGCGATTTCAAAGCGACCGCTGGTCTGATCCAGGCTCCGTGTCAGTTCCCTGAAAAGCTCGGCCTTGCCGTGCTTGTAATAACCGATTGCCGTATATATTTCAGATACCCGTTTTTCCGGTAGGATACTTTTTAAGAAATTGATCATTTCCCCGGGTACGGAAACATCCACGTGAAAATATGCGTTGGCAAAACTAAACAGGATGCTTACCTCTGCAGTCTCCAGCAGTACCGCATCCACAAATATTTTCCCTTCAATGTTTAAAATGCACAAAACCAGCGGCTCAAGCCTTTTTCCCGCCTGCATGCGGCCCACAAGATAGGCTGCCTTCTGGCGGTAAAACACGGAGTCCGCCATTTCAACACGAAGATCCTCCTGTCTGATTCCCCTTTGCTCCAGGTGTGTTCTTACAGCCTCGGCAGTGCGGCGGCTGTCTCCGGGGATATCAGCAAACGGGAGTTGTTTGCTGAATGCGGACAGGATATTTTCAATAACTGACCCGATGCTGGCTCCCTGGTAGCCATCAGGATAGGCGGAACAGATGGGGCAAGGCTTTTCTTCGATCAGGGGGATCTTGAAATCCGATACAGTGAATTCAATTTCAGGATTAACACCCATGACTGAAAAAACCCTTCTGGTCACCGAATTGAAAAAGGTTTCCGCAAGGGTAAAATCATAGCGCTCACTTATTATTTCTATGAATCGGCCCTTGACATTTTTCCAGGCTGCCAGGTTTTGTTCGCTATCGGTTTCCCCGAGCATGCCGCGAATTTCTGCAACAGTGGTGTCTGCAATGCGGCTGTAGAGTTCCAGCCTTTCAACAGCATCATCTTTGATTCCCTGCCAGTCGGCCTGCCGGAATTTCATCCCGGTGCACCTTGTAATTTCCTTAAAGCTTTGATGATATCTGTCAAAGGCCTTGAGAATGTATCCGGCAAAAAAGTGATCCATACGATCCATTATTAATCAGAAAACAGGCGTAGCTGCAACTGTTTGTTTTTTTTTGATTCCCGGCCCACGGAAATTTCTTTTTTGAGCTGATTTGCGATTTGTGCAATAAACTGGGATGGCTCCTGGTGCCGGGTTTTTCCGTAAATGCGCCGGGTGCGGCTGGATGTAAGAAACAGCTCCGACATTGCCCGGGTGATGCCTACATAAAAAAGCCTGCGCTCTTCATCCAAATCAGTTGATTGCCTGGCCGTGCCCTTAAATGGGATAAGACCATCTTCACACCCGGCAATAAAGACCACTGGAAATTCAAGACCCTTGGCCGCATGCAGGGTTAACAGCGAGACTTTTTCAATATCCCGGCAGAAGTCAGGGTCTGAGCGCAGTGCCAGTGTTTCAATAAATCCGGGGGCGTCTGCGCCAAACCCGTCAGCCAGTTGCTTAAGCTCTTTAATGGTTTCAGTCTGGGTTTGCCCGGGCTCGGGCAGGGATTTTTCAAGGATGTTAATGATTTGTTCAAGTTTTTTGGATACTTCCGGGCCGGCAGCGGCTTTTTCAAGAGCTGCCATCTGGTCGAGAAAATTGTTGAGCCGAAAGGCGGCAACCGGGTCCAGCTCGGAGATACCCGTACGGTGGGCTTCTGCCAGCAGGCCGTTTACAGAAAGCTTCCTGCTTCTTGCCCAGGCCTTAACTGCTGCAAAGTCTTTTTTGGAAAAATCGGGCTCAAGGGTACCTATAAGGCGCTCCATGTCCCGGCCGGAGCCCAGGCCTTCAATGATTTTCAATGCCGAGATATGTTCTGCGACTCCGGCAATGCCCCATACGCTGGCTTTGCTTGCCATCTGGCAGGGAATTCCCGCATTGCCGAAAATTTCAGCAAACAATTCCCCCTGGGCCCGGGTTCGAAATAAAACGGCAAAGTCTGAAAAAGATCGCTCCCGCAGGTCCCTGCAGAATTGTTTGGATTTGTCAAAATCGTGGAAGTCAAATCCCATGCCGCCAACCATTTGTTCGATAATTTTGCCGGCAGCCACTGCCTCGGCCCTCTCTGAGGCGGCATTTATAAGATGAACGTGCCCGGTGCCCTCAATGCCAGAAAAAATTCGGCCCAACTCCCCGTCAGAGCCTTTTGCCGGCAAAATCTGGGAGGCTGCCGACAGAATGGTTTCCGTGGATCTATAGTTTTGTTTCAGGTTAATAATTTCGGCATCAGGAAAATCCCGGGCAAATTGCCGGAAATAAGAAGGATCAGAACCACGGAAACCATAAATGGACTGGTCCGGATCACCAATAACGCATATCTGACCATCTTCGGGGCATAACTGCCGCACCAGGCGATACTGGGCATAATTTAGATCCTGGTATTCATCAATAAACACAAACGGATATCGTCTCTGAAGGGTAAGGCACCGTGCCGGCTCCGAGTCCAGGTGCATTATGGTGCGGCATATAAGATCCTCGTAATCCCAGAGATGTTGTGTCTCAAGAAGATCCTGGTATTTGCCGTACACCGCGCAAAGCACCGAAGTGTCCTCATGGCCGGCTATTGACTTTAAATCGTCCTCAGGTGAAAGCACTCGCTGTTTTGCAGCTGAAATCTGATCAAGAAAAATATCTGGTTTTTCCGCCACATCCATGCCCTGCTCTCTGACAAGATCTGCGGCCTCTTTAATCAGGGCAAGACGCTCTTGTTCATCTGCAATGGCATGATCCGGAGCTTTTTGCAGTTCCTTTAACAAGGAGAAGCAAAAAGCATGAAAGGTTCGGGCCACTGGCAGGGCGGCATCCGGGCCCAGCATTGCTGCCAGGCGCTGCTGCATCTGGCCGGCAGCCTTGTGGGTAAAAGTTACCGCAAGAATTTGTTTGGCCAGGGCGGCTTTGGTTTGCATAAGCCAGGCGATCCGGCAGGTCAGAGTCCGGGTTTTGCCGGTTCCCGGTCCGGCTGCAATCAGCAGGGGGCCGCCACCGTGGGTGACCGCCTTCTGCTGGGCAGGGTTAAGGCCTGCCAGAATCGGATTTTCACCGGAAACCTGGGTGGTTTTTTTTGAATCACAGGAACTAGATAATGGTTTCGCCGCTGTGGGGTTGGTTTTTGGCGTGCTTCGAGGCGGCTTTTTTTTTCGCGGAGCTGCTGCAGGGATATCAAACAAAGCCTGCTGGCCTGTTAAACGCTCGCGTTCCTCAGGGCTGAAAATGGTGACACGTCCGTACTGGCCGTCAAATCCCGGCTGGCGATAAACCAGGCCCTTGCGCATTCGTTCTATTGCTTCGGCCAGCAGCCGGTTTCCGGAATTTTTTAAGATATCAACAGGCATATCATGCAAAACGGGCAGTTCGGGGCCTATTTGGCTGATTACAGTTTGCAGGGCATGGGTAACTTTTTTACTTTTAGGCCCAACCCCGATAAGCTCAGACAGTATTTCCGCCAATGGAATCAGGCTGTAGAAAGGATGGGTTCTTTCAGGTTTTTCGCCTTCTTTCCGGCCTGCCAGCTCTTCAACCCGGTAGAGCACGCCCACGGTCACCGGTGCTCGGCATACAGGACAGATGCCTCCGTTTTCAATGGTTTGTCTCGGGTGGAGATTTACCCCGCATTTACGGTGGCCGTCCTGGTGGTATTTGCCTTCTTCAGGGAAAAATTCCAGGGTTCCCAGGAAATTATCGGCATTTCCGGTTTCCAGGGCATTTCTTATTGCATAATAGGAAAGATCAGTATCAAACAGGTTGGCCTCCCTGCCAAGGTTGGCAGGAGAATGGGCGTCGGAATTTGAAATCAGTGTCCGGTTATCCAGGTCAGCCACCCGCCAGTTCATGGGGGGATCAGAGGAAAGTCCTGTTTCCACGGCAAAGATGTTGCCGGAAAGATCTTCAAAGCATTCGGCAACAGAATCAAATCCCGATTTGGATCCAAACAGTGAAAACCATGGGGTCCAGATATGAGCCGGAACTAGAAAACCTGACTCATGGGTTTCGAGCATGATTTCCAGCAGATTTTTGGAATCCAGTCCAAGAATGGGCCTGCCGTCGGACTTTAAATTGCCGATGGCAGACAGGCGCGAGTTGAATGTTTCCACATGGGAAAGCTCCGGGAAAAAGACCAGGTGGTGGAGTTTACGGGTAATGGAATTTTTTTTGTAAATATTGCTGATTTCCGTGCAAAGCATAAAGCGCACGGGATTGTTGCCGGCCACGGCGATTTGCTTTTCGCATTCTCCGGCAAAGTCGGCTTTTAGCTTAAGCAGTCCGGGTTCGGCAGGTTCCAGGTATTCACGGATTTCTTCAAGCCACCGGGGATGGGTAAAATCCCCGGTGGCTACAACAGTGATTCCCTTTTGCCGTGCGGCCATGTAGAGATGGGGGAAATCAAGGTTTCTGGCCGTAGCCCTGGAAAAACGGGAATGAATATGCAGATCGGCAATATATTTCATATTGCGTTTTTTCAGCTTGCCATTGATACATCAATCATGGACATGATCTGGCTGTTTCCAAATCCCTTCAGTTCTATGGCGCCTGAGCGGCATGAAGCCACGCATAATCCGCAGCCCTTGCAGAGTGCTGATTCAATTTCAGCCCTGCCTGTTTTTTCGCTGAACCTCGGGGCTGAATAGGGGCATACGGAAACACACACCCCGCAGCTGGAGCAAATAGAGGGATTTACCTGAGCAACGGTTCCGCTAACCGGAATGGTTTTTGCCGAAAGAAGGGTCACTGCCCTGGCAGCAGCAGCCTGAGCCTGGGCAATTGATTCATCAACCGGTTTTGGCCCGTGGGCCAGACCGCACAGAAAAACCCCGTCTGTTGCAAAATCCACGGGTCTTAGTTTCAGGTGAGCCTCCACGTAAAACCCGTCATCGTTTTGGGTGACCTTGAAAAATCTTGCCAGGGGATCATTTTTTTCGCGAACAACTGCCGAGGCAAGAACGATAAGATCCGGGGAAATCTCCATTTGCCGTTTTAGTGCAAAGTCAGTAAAACTAACCTTTAGGGCCCCGTTTTCATTTTCGACTTCCAGGCCCTTGTCAAAGTTGTAGCGCAAAAACTTAATTCCCTTTTCCCGTGCCTGCCGGTAAAGATCCTCTCTTAGCCCGTAGGGACGCATATCCCTGTAGATGATAAACACATCGGTTTCAGGCCTGTTTTCTTTGAGCTCAAGGGCGCTTCG
>JAABTZ010000148.1 GCA_011389605.1 Desulfobacteraceae bacterium | reverse complement strand
GTATTCTACGGTCGGGAGTGTTTGTGTTTTTGTCAACCGGGGTCGTTAATATGCTGACTCTGGTTCGTCAGATTATACTGGCAAGACTGCTGTTTCCTGAAGCATTCGGGCTTATGAGCATCTGTGCCATTGTTTTGCGCGGGGTCAATGTTTTTACTGAAATGGGGATAGCTCCGGCACTGATTTACAGGCAGCAGAATTTTGAGGAGGCAAAGGACACTGCCTTCACGATGGTTGTCTTCCGCGGGCTTGTACTGTCATCTGTTCTGTTTGTGGTGGCACCGTTTGTTGCGGATTTTTATGATGAGAAAAGCCTGACCCTGTTTCTGCGAGTAATTTCCATTGCGCTGGTTCTCGACGGCTGCCGGAACATCAATCTTGTCGCTCTGCAAAAACATCTGAATTTTAAAAAAATTTCAATAATTGAGCAGTCTGTTGCCTTAATCAGTACAATAGGCGTGATTGTTTTGGCCTGGTATTTTCGCAGCGTCTGGGCGTTGGTAATAGGTCATGTATTTACATCAGCCGCTCATCTGATAGCTTCCTACGCAATTGTTTCCGGCAGAATAAGATTTTATTTCAACAGAAAGATTGCAGGCGAACTGTTCAGATACGGCAAATTCATTACCGGCATGTCGATTATTCTTTTCATAGTCAATGAAATGGATAACGCTGTTATCGGCAAGGTGCTGGGCATGGAAATGCTGGGTTATTACGTCGTAGCATTTCTGCTTGCTGACCTTCCTGTAAAATATCTCTCCAGAGTTGTTTCAAAAATAATGTTCCCTGCGTATACCGAGCTGCAAAACCGACCGCGGGAGTTAAAAGATACCTATTTGCTAACTGTTCAGTTTGTTTCTTCCGTCACGGTGCCTGCGGCTTTCGGCTTGATGGCACTGGCTCCCGAAATAATAGGGCTGGTCTACGGGGAGAAATGGATGCCTGCTGTTGGGCCATTGAAGATACTTGCATTCTTCGGAGCCTGCCGTTCAATAACTTCCCTGAACGGATATCTTCTAAATGGCATAGGGCGACCCCATGTAAACTTTTATATTACCTTTCTGCGCCTGGGATTGCTTTCCGCTGTTGTGCTTCCATTTACTTTGCATTGGGGGCTGTCAGGGGTGGCCATGGCGGTGTTGCTGCCTATGATCGTGCAGATGGTAACAAGCACGTTTCTTGTTTATAAATTTATCGGGGCCCACCCGCTTGAAATACTGAGATCAGCAGGAGTGTGGATTGCCTGCAGCGCCCTGATGGCTTATGTGTTGTTATTGACTAAAAGCTACTTTACAGAAGTCACTCTTTTATTGCTTGTCTTTCTGATATTTTTTGGCATGGCCATTTATTTTATTTTAACTGCATACAGCTTTAAGGCCTTAATAAGGCGGCTTATTAATGCTGCACAAAACCAATAGGCATTTATGTTCTGTGAAAGCGACTTTTTACGAGTTTGTCAAAGTTCAAAAACTCAGCTGAGGTTTAAGGAAAAAACGTGATATTCAGAAAAATCTTTATTTACAGCATGGACTGGCTTCTGGAATTTTACTGCATTAATAAAGTTCGTGTTAACTTATCGAATTATAACAAAATTGCCTTAATAGGGGAAAATTTTTGCAAGAGAAAAGACAACCCCTTATACGGGAAAAATTTAAGAATTTATAATAACGGAGCCAGGGAAAATCTTAAAATAGGTAACAATGTCGTTATGGATTGTAAGATCAATTGCAATGCCATGGGGAAGTTAACCATTGGAGATTTTACAAGTATTCGTGAAAATACCACAATTAACTGCAACAGAGAAATTTATATAGGCAGTCATTGCTTTATTGGCGACAGGGTTCTTGTCCAGGACAATGACAGTCACCCTGAATCCCCGGAAATGCGCCGAAAACAGTCCCTGGGCCTGTCCAATGGCATTACTGATACCTATGATTCACAAAGCGCCCCGGTTGTTATTAAATCAGGGGTATGGATCGGCACGGGTGCCATGGTTCTCAAAGGCGTGACAATTGGAGAAAATTCAATAATAGGAGCAGGCTCCGTTGTAACCGGCAACATACCTTCCGGACATATTGCAGCAGGAAATCCAGCAAGAATCATTCGCAAAGTGAGCCAGTGAGATTATTTTAGTAATTAACAAAATAGCGTTTAATTTTTTCAGGCAGGGAGATTTTACTTAAACAGATGAAAGAGCAGCCCTTTTTTTTCGGTGCAGAAGACAATTATTTGTTCGGGATATTGCATCTTCCGGATGCCGGGTCACAAAAAACAGCATTTGTATTCTCCCATCCGTTTGGAGAAGAGAAGCTTTGGGCCCACAGGGTTTATGTAAGCCTGGCCCGCCGGCTGGCATTGCTTGGATATCCTGTTTTGCGGTTTGATTTTACGGGGCATGGAGACAGCATGGGCGAGTTTGCAGACAGTGATGTAAACAGCCGCCTGGCAGATATCTCAAAAGCTGTAGAGCATATTCTGTCTGTGGCCGAAGTCAATTCCGTGGCACTGTTTGGTTTGCGTTTTGGTGCTGCCCTTGCAGCGATGGCCGCAGATATGGATTCCCGGGTATCATCACTGATACTCTGGCAGCCGATAGTCGATGGTGAGCAGTATATGCAGGAGATTCTGCGAAGCAACCTCAGCACTCAAATGACGGTTTTCGGAAAGGTTAAGTCTAATCGAAACGAGCTGGTGGACAGTATGCGGGCCGGAGAACCTGTGAACGTTGACGGCTATCACCTCACAGGCAGGATGTATGATCAGGCCGCACAGATCCATCTTGACCAGCGAAGGCTTTTGCGCCCATTGCCGGCATTGGTTCTTCAGTTAAGCACAAGGGAAGATAGCCAGGAAAATCCAAAATTTAAAGCTTTAGCTTCTCAGTATGCACCCGGGCAGCTGGAAACAGTCAAAGAAGATCCATTCTGGCGGGAAATCAGGCGCTGGTATAGTTTGGCTGCCAATGCCCAGGAAGCGACCCTGAGGTGGATAGAGGTAAATAGTGTCTGATTTCATGCCTGAGCCGATATGCTTTGATAATGCAGAAGGTCATAAACTTTTTGGAATCTATCATCCTCCTGATTTCCGCCGCCCTCCAAGGAAGACCGCTGTCATCCTGTTGTCTCCCGGGGTAAAAATGCGCATAGCACCTCACAGGTTGTATAACCTGATGGCAGATAAGTTTGCGGCCATGGGATTTGCAGTACTGCGGTTTGATTTTTGGGGGTTGGGTGACTCCGAGGGAGAGTGTCCTGAAGAATTTCTTGCAGATCTTTACGGGGAAATCCAGATCGGCAGGTACGTTAAGGATTCCCAATGCGCCATGGACTGGATTTCAAGGGAGAAAGGATTTGATCGTTTTATTATCGGAGGCCTTTGCGGCGGCGCAATAACAGGCCTTTTGACCGGTGCGGATGATCCGCGCTGCGTCGGGCTGCTGTCAGTCGGCATACCAGTTATTCTTGACAGCGCGAATCTGGACATGAGCCGTTATATAACCCAGTGGCAGGCCACTGTAATAAGGCAGGGTTACTTCAGAAAGCTGTTTAGCCTTAATGCCTGGATTCGGCTCATTACTTTGAAAAGTGATTTCAGCCTGATCTGGCGCTCTGTTTTCAGGCCCTCCAAACCCGGAGAGGATACAGGCGGCAAGCAGGAGCCAGACAATGCTGAAAAATCCAATGTCAATCCTTTGTTTGCGCCCAAACTCTTCGCCTTGCTCGAACGCGGCAGTCCTGCTCTGATGATTTTCAGCGGTTCGGATCGTCTGTTATATGAGTATGAGGAAAAATTTGCATCAAAACACCGTCAACGCCTTGAGCCTGTCCAGAACCTTCTGACGTTTTACGTGGTGCCCCATGCAAATCATATATTGTCACTTCAGGAGTGGAAGCAGGAAATGCTGCAACAGGCCTGCACCTGGCTGGAGGCTTTTGAGTAATAAGGAATGGAGCCGAAATTTTAAAGTCAATCACAGACTGCCGGCCGGTCTGAAATGGTTCATATGCCAACCATAACAACAATTATACCTGTTTATAACAGTTCCCCGACTATTAAATATACTCTTGAAAGTATAACAGGGCAGAGCCGCCAAAGCGACCAGATCATAGTTGTCGATGATGGTTCAACCGACAATACATTTGATATGGTCAGCAAATACAGGGAAATAGAATGTTTTAAACAGGCCAACTCGGGTGTGTCAGCAGCGCGTAACGCCGGGGTCAAAAATGCCGCCTCCGAGTGGATAGCTTTCTGCGATGCCGATGATCTGTGGCATCAGGAAAAACTTGGAATAATTGAGCAGTGCATTAAAAAATTTCAGGCAAGCCGGTTTTTTTTTCACGATTTTTACAGGTTTGAACATAATGGGGACAGGATGCGGCCCGGGGCAGAAAACAGGGGGCAGGCAATATTTCCGGTTTTCAGCGAAAACAAAAATCTTACTTTCAAGGATATATTCTCAAACCACCAAAACATTCAGGTAAGCAGCCGCAATTGGACTTTTGCCCATGTCTGCAGAGGGCATGTTTTCCCATGGCTGCTGCTTGGCAATTTTATCCTGCCTTCGGCCGTGGTGATTAAAAAAAGTTTTTTCGATTCACTCGGAGGATTTGATATAAATTTCAGAACAGCTGAAGATACAGAGTTTTTTTTAAGAGCGTCTATGCATTCTGAATTGCATTATATCGATTTGCCCCTGACAGGGTACCGCGAATCTACGAACGGATTGACCAGCAATATTGAGCGTTTATTGGATAACGGCATGAAGGCGGTGTTTAAAAATGCGGTAAATGACCCTGAGCAATACAGGCTGCATAAAAAAAACATTCATATCAGTATTGCCCGCAGATACGGGCGCATGGGAGCCCATCAGCTGATTAAAAAGCATCGCCTGCGGGCATGGCGATTTTGCCTCAAGGGATTAAAATATTCATTGTGGCAGAAATCCCTGTGGAAACTGTTTATTTTAAGCCTCCTCCCGTTTTCCTTTCTGGCCCGTTTAGGCCGGTTAAAGAAGAATATGACAAAACTGATGGCGCCGTAAAAAGTCCAATATCTGCGTTACGCGCGATTTCTGAAGAATTTTACGTACCCCTAATTACGCTGCATTCTTTGAAATCGCGCAAGCCTTGATCTTGAACTTTTTACTGCACCATCTAAAAACCGACTTTTTACGAGTGCGTCAAAACTGCAAAAATGGAAAAAACGATGCTGGTAAGCGTCATCATTCCCGTTTATAACTGCAGAGCCTATATTCTGGAATCTGTTAGAAGCGTTCAGGAACAGACATACGGGAACATAGAAATAATAATTGTAGATGACGGATCCACTGACGGCACACAAGATGTGCTCGAATCGGTTAAAGATTCCAGGATCAGGCTGGTTCGGACAGAGAACAGAGGAGTCAGCGCCGCCAGGAACACAGGCATGGAAGCCTCGGCAGGAGATTATATGGCTTTTATTGATGCCGATGACAAGTGGTTTCCCCGTAAACTTGAATTGCAAATGGCAATGATGCGGGAAGAGCAAAATCTGGGGCTGGTTTTTTCTGATTTTATAAGGTTTACTGACTCCGGGGTAATGCCCAGATCTCATTTTTCATATGTTCCAGAGCTGCAAAGCATCAGGAAACGCCCTGTTCTTGGAAATACTGGATATGTTATCGAGGAGGATACGTTTTCTGCCCTGTGCTCCGTTGATATGTTTGCAACCTGGGTTCAGACGGTATTGCTTAAAAAAGAAAAAGTAAAAGATTTACGGTTCCCGGTCGGTGTCAGGTTAAGCGAGGATTATAACTATATGCTGCGTGTTTATCAAAATGTTGAAGCCGGTTTTATAGCCGAGCCCCTGGTTGCTGTTCGAAGGCACAACAAAAATTCTTACACGAGCCCTGAAGAAATGCTGTATCCAAGCATTCAGGCGCTATATGATGTGAAAAAAAACATCAGGGACCGCAATCACAAAAGAATCATACGAAAACGCCTGTCAAGAGCATGGGCCAGCTTTGGATACCATCATTACTGGAAGGGTAAAACAGCCAGTGCCGGGCATGCATATTTGGTTTCCTTAATATACCCGGGCTGCCGGATAAATTCTGCATTGCATCTGCTGATGCTGCCTTTTGCGGTTTTTTTAAAGAAGAAGAAAAGGTTGATGGACTCCTAACCTGTCAAGGAAATCACTGGAATGAAAAAGGATAAAAATGCCGTTTGCAGGCAAAGTAATCACAGCCGGGGCAGGATTAATATTATGCTTGTGATTACTTCAATATCCGGGGCCGGATCAGAGTTTGTGGTAAGCGCTCTTTGCAAAAATATGGATCATGGCAGATTTAATTTATACTGCTGTCACTTAAAGAATAGAGGGGAGAGAGGGGATGAATTATACAGGCAAGGCTACAATGTTGTCGGCCTGCCCGGGCAGAATCCGGAATCGCCTGGTTATTTATCTTTTATGAAATTAAGGCGGCTTGTTAATGATAAAAAAATTCATATTCTTCATACCCATGATTTACAGTCCCTTATTGACTCTTCGCTGGTAAAGATTCTCAACCCTGCAGTTAAATTGATACATACTTTTCATTTCGGAAATTATCCTCATCTTGTGAAAAAATATCTTTACCTCGAAAAGGTTTTCAGCAGAGTTCCTGATCGCCTGGTCTCTGTGGGATATAATCAGAAAAAGACCATTGCTGATACTTTCGGCATAGACCAGAAGAAGATTTTAACCGTTTTAAACGGCGTTTCCGGACACACTCCCCTGCTTGACAGAAAGTATGCTGAAAAATTTGGCTCTGATATTGTCATTGGGTCAATAAGCACATTTTTTAAGCAAAAGGGCTTGTGTTTCCTGATTGAAGCGGCTGAAAAATTAAGGGCGCACGGAGTTGAAAACGTTAAGGTTGTTTTGGTCGGAGACGGGCCTCTCAGAGAAGACCTGGAGCTTCTTTGTCAGAAGAAAGGTCTTTTAGATTATGTTTTGTTTACAGGATGGGTAAGAAATGCCAATCAAAAGATTCTGCCGCGGTTTGATATTTTTGTCCAAAGTTCGCTTTGGGAGGCTTTCTCAATTGTTATCCTGGAGGCCATGGCGGCCGGCAAACCTATAATCACCACAAATGTGGGTGATAACAGCAATGTAGTCGAGCACGGAAAGTCAGGACTGGTAGTAAATCCAGGTGATTCTGAAGCCCTGTTCCAGGCTGTTAAGAGATTGCTGGATGAGCCTGATTTTAGAAAATCTTTGGGCAAAAATGCCCAAAAAGTGCATGGTGAAAAATATGGAGTTGAAAAAATGGCGCTCAATTACGAACGAATCTATACCAGTTTGTCAAAGGCAGGATCGGGATGAAAGTAAAGGTTTTACATTTAAGGGATACAGACAGGGTCTGCGGGCCGGGCAAAACAATTATTGAAACCTGTCTTCGGGCCGATCAGGCCGCGTTTGACCTGGCTGTGGGTGTTTTCTTGCGG
>JAABTZ010000147.1 GCA_011389605.1 Desulfobacteraceae bacterium | reverse complement strand
GTCATCAAGGATCAGGGCTTGTTTCCCTTCCACGTTGCCTATTACCGCCATGGCCTTGGCCTGGTTGGGAGCCGAGCGCCGCTTGTCAATTATGGCAAGCCCGGCGTTGAGCCGTTTGGCAAAGGCCCGGGCGCGCTCCACCCCACCGGCATCCGGGGAGATGATTACCAGGTCATCTGAAAATTTCCGTTTCATGTAGTCAATTAGCACGGGGGCCGCAAAAAGGTTGTCCACTGGAATGTCGAAAAATCCCTGAATCTGGCCTGCATGCAAATCCATGGTAATTACCCGGTTGGCCCCGGCGGTGGTAAGCAGGTCGGCTACCAGTTTTGCGCTGATGGGCACCCTGGGGGCTACTTTTTTGTCCTGGCGCGCGTATCCGAAATAAGGTATGACTGCCGTGATCCGTCTGGCAGATGAACGTTTGAATGCATCGATCATCAGCAGCAGTTCCACCAGGTGGTCATTTACCGGATAACAGGTGGACTGAATCACAAACACGTCTTTTGCCCGGACATTGTCGTCGATTTCTATCTGCACTTCACCATCGCTGAAGCGTTTGACCTTGGCATTGCCAAGGGGTGATTTCAGATATCGGCAGATGTCTTCTGAAAGCTGCGGATTGGATAAGCCGGAAAAAATTATATATCCGTTGTTCTCCACTTTCGCTTCCCCTTTTCTGGGGTTGAAAATTTCTGGTGAAACCGGTTATGAAATGGCTGGGGCGGGAGGATTCGAACCTCCGAATGCAGGAACCAAAATCCTGTGTCTTACCGCTTGACTACGCCCCAGCAACCGGCGTGCCTCTCTGTGCGTTTCCAAAAAACTGTCATACCAGCAGACTGGTTTGAAAAACCTGCCATTGATCGCAGTATGCAGATAGTCTATTAAACGCTTGCCCGGCTTGTTGGGCATCTGCAAAAATGCCGAAAACCGAGGAACCGCTGCCGCTCATCAGCGCACCCGCAGCCCCGCAGTCAAGCAGGGCCTGCCTGGCGGACTTTATTTCCGGACAGATTTGCATGGCCGCTGGTTCAAGAGCATTGTACAGTCGCTTGGGTAAATCGGCTTCCCAGCCTGATTTGAAAATAAATTTTGTATGTATTTTTTTGGTTTTTGTCAATGCCAAATTCAACCTTTTATATACTTCCCCAGTGGATACAGGGGTACCAGGGTAGATGATAACCATGGCCGCAGGGGGGAGGCCTGGAAAAAAAGAGAGTTTTTCCCCGATACCAGTTGCAACGGCCGGGCGTCCGAAAATAAAAAAAGGAACATCGGCACCGATGCCGCGGCCCATATCCATGAGTCTTTCGTAAGATAAGGGCTTGTTGTAATGGAGGTTTAGAGCGGTTATCACGGCTGCCGCATCGCTGCTTCCGCCTCCCAGGCCTGCACCAACGGGTATTTGCTTGTCAATCAATACTGCCATGGACCCGGAAATGCCTGTTTCCGTAAAAAAAGCACTGGCCGCTTTCCAGGCCAGATTGGCCGGCCCGGAAGGTACGTCCGGGTGGGGGCAGGTAACCGTAAGGCCATCCGGGATGCCGGCATCATCAAATGATAAACGGACGGTATCATGAATCCTGACAGGGCACATCAGGGAAATAAGGTCATGATATCCGTCCGTTCGTTTGCCGGTGACATCCAGGAAAAGATTGATTTTTGCCGGTGCCTGGATTTCCACGGGTACTGGTTATTTGGTCAGTTTAATTATTGTAATGCCTTTATACGGCCGTATCACGAAAAAGGACAAAACATCTCCTTTTTCCGCATCCTTGATTATTTCCTGAACGTCCTTTACGGAATCGATTTTTGTCCGGTTGACCTCGCGTATGATGTCGCCTTTCTGAAATCCGGCCTCGGCTGCTTTGCTCTTCTGGGCGACCTGACTGACAATCACGCCCCGGGTATCTTCCAGGTTGTATTGTTTGGCAATTTCAGGAGTTATATCAGTCAGATTCATGCCCAGGCCGGCATCTTCCATGCTGCCGGGGGCCTGGCCCCGGTTGCGTCCCGCCACCTTTTCTTCTTCCCTTTTGACCAGCTCGATTTTCATTGTCCGGGTTTTGCCCTCCCGGATAAATTTGATCTCGGCTTTTTCTCCGGGGCTCATATCAGCAACGGCCCGGGACAGTTTTCGGGGGGAATCCACAGCCTTTCCGTTGACGGCGACAATAATGTCATGGGGTTTCATCCCTGCCTTGTCAGCGGGATCTCCTGGAAAAACCTGGCTTACAAGCACACCGCTGTCAACGTTGTAGTATTCCTTGAGCTCATCGTTTAACTCCTGGATGCCGACACCAAGCCATCCGCGGGTAACTTCACCGCTTTGTTTCAACTGCGCAATGATGTCCTGTGCCAGATTTGAGGGGATTGCAAATCCTATCCCCTTGCCGCCGGCCACAATAGCCGTGTTTATACCGATTACTTCACCCTTCATGTTAAGCAGCGGCCCGCCGCTGTTGCCAGGGTTAATTGAAGCATCTGTCTGAATGAAATCATCATATGGCCCGGCGCCGATAACCCGTCCCTTGGCGCTGATGATTCCGGCAGTCACTGTATGCTCCAGGCCAAAGGGATTGCCTATGGCCACTACCCATTCGCCAATCTTAATGGCCTTTGAATCTCCCAGGTCCAGGGTCGGCAGTTTTTCGTCTGCTTCGATTTTGATAAGGGCAAGGTCCGTATTCGGATCTGTTCCGATTATCTCGGCATCGTATTCATTGCCGTTTTTAAGCTTTACCTGAACCTGATCTGCATTTTCAATCACGTGATTGTTTGTCACAATGTAGCCTTCACGATTCAGAATAAATCCCGACCCAAGACTTCTTTGCTTAAATTCACGGGGATCGTTCTGCTCGAAAAAACGTTCAAAGAACTCGTCAAACGGACTGCGGCTGCCGGGATCCTGAGGGCCGAAGAAATGCCGGAACACCTGCCCTTGATTTTCAATGGTTTTAACAGTCCGGATGTTGACCACCGCAGACCCGGCCTTTTCTGCCAGTTCGGTAAAATTTGCGGGCACCATGGGCCCCTGTTCCGGTTTACTGCTTGCAGCAGAGGTGGCATGCAATCTTGGCATAAAAAGCAGTCCGGCTGCACTAAGCAAAACAATTGCAATGGTAATATGAAGTCGTCGGGCGGAATTTGCTTGGAAGTTCATGCTGACTTGGCCTCCTTGTTCATTTGCGGGTTTTTTAAACCCGGAAAAGCGACGTTATTTTTCCTCGGTTTCTTTTACGTACAACAAACGTAACTCATATAAAACGTTTGTCAATAACCGCTTTTCTTCCTGAGTCAGGTTGCCCTGAGTCTTTTCTTCAAGCATGGCGATAACGTCGATGGTCTGCTTGGCAACGGCCAGGTTTTTTGCCGTGTCTCCGCTGCCGGGGTCCGGTTGCTGGCCCAGGTGGACAAGCGCAGAAGAATTAAGCGACAAAAGAAAGGTGATGAAATTAATTTCCGGCATCACGTACCTGTAGTCTTCCTTCTTGTCGGCTCTTTTGTCATTTTCCATCATATCCGGCCTTCTCCCTTAATTTGTTAAAGTTCCAGAGTCATAACCGATATTACCTTGGGCAGGGCCCTCAGTGCATCCACAATGTCATCGGCAATAGGGGTATCGGTTCGCAGAAGGATAATATTGTGCTCTCCGCCAACTTCCAGGCCCACCTGCATCCTGGATATATTGATGTTGTTTTCGCCAAGCACCGTGCCTATGCTGCCAATGGCTCCCGGCTGATCGTGGTTGTGGATCAGTGCCAGGTGGCCCTGGGGAATTATTTCAATACGGAAATCATCAATTCTGACGATACGCGGATCACACTTTCCGAAAATGGTTCCGGCAACCGTCGAGGTTTTTTCCGTGCCGATAACCTTTGTGCCAATCATGTGAAGAAATTCCGTCGTTTCCGGGGAGCTTGATTCAGTTATTTTAATACCCCGCTCCCTGGCAATATAATTGGCATTTACGGCATTTACCTCATCACCCAGGCGATATCCCAGCAATCCCTGTATAAAGGCTGTGGTCACAGGCATCAGGTCGTATCCGAGGAAATCTCCATTATATTGAATATGGATTTCCTTTAACTGGCCGGTTATAAACTGGGCCTGGAGTCTGCCCATTTTTTCTGCAAGGTCGATAAACGGTCGAAGCTGCTCAAGGGCCCTGCCTGAGATGGATGGCACGTTGACAGCGTTGACAAGGTTGTTGTGCTTAAGATATTCCACGATCTGGTTGGCCACTGCCACTGCCACGTTGGTCTGGGCTTCAAAGGTTGAGGCACCCAGGTGGGGTGTTGCGATCACACTGTCCAGCTCAAAGAGAGCAAGATCTGAAGGAGGCGGTTCAGCTGCAAAAACATCCAAGGCCGCGCCGGCAACCTTGCCCGAGCAGATTGCTTCGTACAGGGCGTCTTCATCAACAATTCCGCCCCTGGCACAATTGATGATCATAACCCCGTCTTTCATACGTGCAATGGCCTGCTGGTTGATCATGTTTGCCGTATCCTTGTTTTTTGGCACATGAATGGTTATGTAATCCGAGCGGGCATAGAGATCTTCAAGCCGAACGCTTTCAAAACCCTGCTTGGCAATGGTTTCATCCTGGACCACGGGGTCATAGACCAGCACCCGCATTTTCAGCCCGCGGGCCCGGTCGGCCACTATAGATCCTATTTTGCCAAAGCCGATAACTCCCAGGGTCTTATCGCAGATTTCACGTCCCATGAGCTTTTTTTTGTCCCAGCGGCCTGCTTTTAGCGATGCCGTGCCCTGGGGGATATTGCGGGTAAGGGAAAGCATCATTGACACGGTGTGCTCTGCGGTGGTCACCACGTTGCCCCCGGGAGTGTTCATTACCACCACTCCCTTTCGCGTGGCAGCAGGTATATCAACATTGTCCAGGCCTATGCCGGCACGGCCCACCACTTTCAGGTTTTCGGCAGCTTCCAGCAGGTCTGCTGTCACCCGGGTGGCGCTGCGGATCACCAGGGCATGATATGGCCCGATGATGGATTTTAATTCTTCGGGGGCAAGCCCGGTTTTGACATCCACATCAAGGCCTTCTGCCTTAAATATTTCAATGCCGGCTTCCCCCAGATTGTCACTGACAAGTACTTTCATTAAAAGGCCTCCAAAATATTTACAGATTCAGTTTCAGAAAAGATTGGCAACTGTTTTCCCTCCAGCCACCATTTATCTGAAATTGATTTGGAAATCCAGTTGACTTTAAGGGATCCTGCTACTTTTCGCAAGATTGCGGCTAAATGTCTCATGGCGGAGACGCAAACATTTAGCCTCTCATTTCATCGTTGATAAGTGCAATGGTGTTTTCCACCGTGTTTCTGATCTCCTCCAGGCGCTTTTCGGAAAAGGCCTCAAAGCGCATGACCAGGGCCGGCTGGGTATTGGAAGCCCGGACAAGCCCCCATCCGTCTTCAAATACAATTCTTACCCCGTCGATATCAATGATCTTAAATTGCTGCTCCAGGACTTTTCTGGCTTTTTGCACAACTTCAAACTTGACCTGATCCGGGCAGTCTACACGGATTTCCGGGGTACTGAAAGTGTCGGGTACTCCCAAAAGAAGTTCTTCAATGGTCTGGCCCGTGGATGACAGGATTTCAAGCAGCCGGCAGGAGGCGTAAATGGCATCGTCGAATCCAAAGTATCTGTCTGCAAAAAACATGTGGCCGCTCATCTCGCCGGCCAGTTCAGCTTTTTCCTCCTTCATTTTCTCCTTGATAAGCGAGTGGCCTGTTTTCCACATGACAGCACGGCCGCCGTGCTTTTCTATGTCGTCATACATGGTTTTTGAGCATTTGACCTCGGAAATAAATGCAGCACCGGGTTTACGCTGCAGGATTTCCCTGGCAAAAATTATCATGAGCTGATCGCCGTAAATGATGTGCCCCTTTTCATCAACCACGCCAATGCGGTCGCCGTCGCCGTCATAGCCGATGCCGAGATCAAGCTGCCGGTTTCTTACAAGGGCTGAAAGCTCTGTCATATTGTCTATCACAGTGGGATCGGCTTCATGATTGGGAAAGCGGCCGTCCATCTCGCAGTAAATATCACAGACCTCACAGCCCAGGCTTTTTATAAGAGGCACTGCTACAACCCCGCCCGTGCCGTTTCCCGCGTCAATGCCCACGCGCATGGGGCGCTCGATGTTGATGTTGTTTCTTATGTATTCCTGATAAGGCCCCACGGCATCTGCCTGTAAGACAGCTGCTTTTCCTTGAGTAAATTCGCCCTTTTCAGCAATATCCCGGATTATCTGGATCTGCTCCCCGTGTACCGAGTCAATGCCTTTGCATATTTTAAAACCGTTGTATTCCGGTGGATTGTGGCTGGCTGTAACCATTACCCCGCCTTCGGTCCGCAGGTGCCGTATGGAGAAATAAAGCACGGGTGTGGGGCATACTCCGATATCTGTAACCCCGCACCCTGATTCGGTAAGGCCGCTTATGAGATTTTTGCAATAGCGATCCGATGTAAGCCGGCAGTCCCGGCCCACGCTCAAATTGGTACAGCCGTGCCCGGCCATGTATGTTCCTATGGCCCTTCCCAGTTTGTAAACGTCTTTATCTGTAAGGTCCTTGTCAGCAATTGCACGAATATCGTATTCCCTGAAGATTGCCGGATTCAAAGCTGTTTTTCCTCCCCTATGGCCTGATGTTAATGCCCGATGGTATTAACCATTGATGGAACCGTAAAAAGTCCAATATCTGCGTTACGCGCGATTTCTGAAGAATTTCACGTACGGCTAAGTACTCTGCATTCTTCAAAATCGCGCAAGCCTTGATCTTGAACTTTTTACGGTCCCATCTGAAATCAGACTTTTTACGGTGCCATCAAGCATTGATTTCCATATGATTCTGCCATTATCCCTTTATTACTGCAACGGGCCTGAGTTTTGCCACTTTTTTCGATATTCCTGATCCGTGAACCACGTTGACCACTTCATTAATATCCTTGTAGGCTTCGGGCATCTCTTCTGCCATGGTACCCCGGCCCGAGGCCCTTGCCAAAACACCCATTTTTTCAAGCTCATCGTGCAGGTGCCTTCCTTGTGCAGCCTTTTTTGATGCCTTTCTGCTAAGAATCCTTCCGGCACCGTGGCAGGTGGAAGCAAATGTCTCTTCCATGGCTTTTTGTGTCCCTGCAAGCACATAGGAGGCTGTTCCCATGTCTCCGGGAATCAGGATGGGCTGTCCAGTTTGCCGGAAATCATCGCAAAGGGCGGAATGTCCAGGGCCAAGGGCCCGGGTGGCGCCTTTTCGGTGTACGCAGACCTTCTGCCTTTGGCCGTTTATTTCATGGGTTTCTGTTTTTGCAATATTATGGCAAACGTCATATACAAGCCGCATTCCCAGATCCCGGGGGCTGATACCCAGGGTGTACATAAATACGTCTTCGGCCATGTGCATTAATATCTGGCGGTTGGCCCAGGCGAAATTGGCCGCGCATGCCATGGCCCCATAGTAGGCCCTGCCTTCGGCCGAGGTTACGGGCATGCATGCCAGCTGAC
>JAABTZ010000146.1 GCA_011389605.1 Desulfobacteraceae bacterium | reverse complement strand
CAATGAAACGGCCTGGTCCAGGCCGTGATGATGCCGGACCGTAATCCCACCGTCCCCGCACTACGGGCCGATTTGACCGGTGCTCGGGAGGCCGGAAACTGCCAACAGGTGATGGCACAAAATGAACCGGCCTCGGCGATAGGCGGGGTGGCCTATGAATGGGTCTTAATCCGGGCAGGTCCCTTCTTATGGTCGCACGGTTTACAGGACCATGGCCGAAGTACTGCCTGTTTATTGTTATCATTGCACCTGGTATGCGTGTATTGCGATATGTATTGATCCGGTTAACTTTTATCGGGCCGCCGAGTCTTACATAAACGTTATTGATTATTCGTGGACCGCCCCAGCCTCCCCACCAGGGCCTGTGAATAAATCCGGCTCTCCCCCACCAGGGAATCAGTGGTTCCCCCCAGCCAAGAGGGATCCAGCCGACCATTGAACTGCCGGCCGTAAGACTCACCTTTGCTCCGGGCTGGCCATAAAAAGCCACCAATGCAGGAGCATAGACAACTCTGGGAACCATTGGCCCGGGAGTCCAGCACCATGAACTATTCACAAACACCCATCGTCCGTAGTGATATGGCGCCCAGCCCCATGGTGCGGTGTCCACCCAGGTCCAGTCATACCTGGGATCACGAACCCAGGAGCCGGTGCTGTAAGGAGTCCAGCCGGAATCTACAGCCCCGGGAACCCATACCGGGCCGTATTCCCGTGTGATACGCCATGTGCCGTAATCATCCAGATCCTTTAATCCATAAGCGGAAGCAGAAACATATTGACTGCTTTCTGCTTTTAACTGATCATCGGTACGCCCAAGATTCCATTTGTCCCAGCTGTCCGGCGGCGGGGCTGCGGCAGATACGATTTTGGATTCAGGCTGCCCGTAAATTGTTACTGCCTCCCCATGGGAAATTATAAGGCTGTCACCACCGGTTAAAACAGCCCGGGCGCGCCCGTTGCTGCGGTTGATAAAACGAGTGTGTCCTTCATTAATATCAATACGAAAATAGCCTGCATTTTCAATAAGAAAAGAAGCATCCGGCGTATTTACCACGATACTGGCAACCGTATCCATCATGATGCGCAAATCCAGCACCACACGGCCTGATGCCACGCCAAACTCCATCACATCCTGGTCATGCTTTTCCAGGTTGATAAGAGTCTGCTGGCCGGCACGTAAAAAAGCATAAGGGCCTATCTGGAATTCAAGCCTGGCTGCTGAACCTGTATAAAGTTCGTCGTTCGGGGCCAGGGGAGTGTTTATTTGTGCATTCACCCATTGATCTGCGCCCTGGCGCAAAAAAGTCACCTCCCCTTCAATCAAACTGAGACGCGGCGGGGTCGGATATTCGGCATTCTCCGGGATTGCTCCGGATTGGGCACCCTGGACCTTAATTGAAGCTGCGCCCATCAGCCCGCATATAACCAGGATCAATATTATCATCCGAGGTTTTTGCATATTCAGCATCCCCCGTGTAAAAGTTTAAACTTCCCAGAGCCTGGAAACTAAATCTTAAACTGAGCTTTTCTATTTCCAAGCGTTGAAATAAAATAATCATTTTAAAACGATATTAAACCTGATGAGCCTGTAAAAAGTCTTTTTTACAGGCAGTGTTAAGTTTTAAGTGATTAAGTGTTAAGTAAAATCGGGAGGTTATTTTTTGATTGTTTGTCGGTTATGTCAGTTTTAGGACTTTTTACGAAGCCTTCAAGCCTGATGTTCTCGTACAGTTTAGATTCGTTCACACAACTGCTGAATACTTCTGGGTAAATCGTTTTTCAGATTCCGCCGATCCGATAAGTACAAGCTCATCTCCCTGGTTTATAACAATATCGGGCTCCGGGTTAATCACAAAATCATTCTGTTTTTTTACCGCCACCACACTGCATCCTGTCTGCTCCCGAATCTGAAGCCTGATAAGAGACTTGCCTCCAAGTTTCTGCGGAACCATGATCCGAAACACATTGAGCCCTTCAGAGAGCATAAGCATCTGCTGAGGATGCAGAAGATTCATTATGGTTGCGGTCACCAGGGAACTAAAGGACATCACCAGGTTGGCACCTGCCCGGTGAAGGGTGTTGACATTACGGTCAAGACTTGCCCGGCTTATTATCTGAACATCCGGCCTGAGACGGCGGCAGTATATTGTAAGATAAATGTTGAGGTTGTCTTCATGGGTAGTCATGATAATGGCCGGGGTCTCGTTGATACCGGCCTGTATGAGGACATCTAAATCACTTGCGTTTCCGTGAATGAACCTGGAATCCCTGGAGGTAATCGTTGATCGTTTTTCCACCACCCGGAAATCAATCTGACGATCCTCCAGCGCCTGGGCAACCGACTGCCCCACCCGTCCTCCCCCAAGCACCATTACCGGCCCGTGAGTGGCAGGATCGGACTCATCATATCCGATGGACTTGTCAAACCTCTCCAGTTGGGTTTCTGTGCCGGCCAGAACCAGAACGGTTGATTCCTCCAGGCGGGTCATTGCCGTGGGTATAAGAAACTGGTTTCTTTCCCAGATGCCCACAACGTTTACACCGGTGGCCTGGCGAAGGCCTGTTTCGCCAAGGGTTTTTCCCTGCAGCCAGGTCCGCATTACCGGGGCTTCGGCAATCAGCAGGCGATCAAACCGACCTATGACATTGGCCTTCATGCTCACTCCCAGCACCCTTCGGGACAGGGATTTGCCCAGCATTTCGGTGAACCGGAACACATGCGTGCTTCCGGCAAGCTGAAGTATGTCAACGGAATCCTTTGCATCCGCATTTGAAACTATAACCACCCGTGCGTTGACTTCCCTTATGGTGTAGATAATGTTTGTGCTGGATATGTCATCGTTTAAAACCACCACCATCGCAGCCCTGTCAATGCCCAAACGGCTGTAGGTGCGTGGGTCGTCAAGCTCGCCCACAACGACATGATAGCCGATATCATGCAAATCAAGGGCATGCTGCAGCTCAGGGGTTACAATGACATAATTTGTGCCGTAACGGACAAGTTTTTCAATCAGGTTAACGGCAACATCGTCAAAATGGGTTAAAATAACATGGCCAGAAACATGTTCGGGCACCGCCCTGGGCGCCCGGGCCTTGTTCTGCTCGTCAAGCCATGGTGCGTAAAAAAACTGGATGAAAGTAAACGGAAGCATGACCAGAAGAAACACAATTCCACTTAGCAGCACCACCACGGAAAAAAGCTTGCCGGCATCGCTGTTAAATGTTATATCACCGAACCCCAGGGTGGACATGGTTGTCAGAGTCCAGTAAAATCCTGTAATCCAGGAATACCTGCGGCCTTCATACAGCATAAGCACATGAAAAAGTATGCTGTAGATAACAAAAAAAGCCGCCAGTATCATAATGAACTTAAGCAGCAGTTTCATGTTGCTTCTCTGCTGTCGGTTGCCCAGAAGCAGGGTCAGCTGTGTGGCCATGGTTTTCATTATGCGGTTCCTCTTAAAAAACCCAAACCGAGCGATTTTTAAATTTTTAGAAAAAAATTACCTCATTCCAGGCATTTTCAAATAGCAGATTTATCCACCACGGTCCAACTCTTATTGATTTGAAGTAAAAAATTGCTTCAAGCCAGGCATGAAACGGTGATAAAATATATTGAAGTCTTTTATAAAGCCGCATATGACAAAACTGACGGCTTCGTAAAAAGTCCAGGATCAAAGCACACAAACAGCCAGGAATGCTTTGTAACGTTTTGATACAGCCAAAATAACAAATAAGCTTTGAGGGGGGATCACATTTATGCGGATCAAGACCACGGATCTGCCTGGAATAGGAAAACGCTATTCCTTTGAAACCGCTGATGGCGAGCAGGTGACCGTAATTTTACATCATAACGGAAACCGGGAAATATATCATTTCAGCAAGGATGAAAGAGATGACCCGGATTTCACCATTACCCTTACTGATGAAGAGTCCCGTCAACTGGGAACCATTTTGCTTGGAGTGGACTATCAGCCTGTTACCGATGACAGGGTTGAGCTGTTTTTAAAAAATATCCGGCTGGAATGGCTCAAGGTTGAACCCGACAGCTGCATTGCCGGCACCAAAATCATTGAAAGCCAGATCCGCAGCAGAACAGGAACCACAATTATCGGTATCCAAAGGGGCGATTCAATGATAGGCAGCCCGGATGTCAATGAGACAATAATGCCCGGAGACGTGCTCATGGTCATCGGCAACCGGGAGCAGACCAAGAATCTGGAAAACTTGTGTAAAATATAGGAAAACCCGTGGAAAATTTTCCTTTCCTTCTGTTTGCCGGGCTGATTTTGTGCGCTTTTTTTATTGTCAGTTTCACTTCCCAGAAACTGCGCCTTCCCTCGGTGCTGATCTATATTATCCTGGGCACTGCAGTATCTTCTTATTTCCACAAAATTGAAGCTATTCACACAGTGGCCGAAGTCGGCATTGTCCTGCTGTTTTTCATACTGGGCCTGGAATTTCCCCTGGCCAGGATGGTGAGCATTTCAAAAAAAATATGGCCTGCAGGGCTGCTGGATGTGGGGCTGAACATAGGCGGGGCCATGGTGATTGCCATGATATTCGATCTTGGATTTGTTGCCGCCTTTATACTGGGATCCGTGGCTTATGCAACGAGTTCCTCGATTTCAGCCAAGATGCTTGAGGAAAAAAAGCGCCTTGCCAATCCCGAGGCTGAATTTATCCTCGCTTTGCTGATATTCGAAGACCTGGTGGCTCCGGTGCTGGTTTCCTTTATTGCCGGTTTAAACGCGGGGGCAACCATATCCCCTTTATTTATGGGCACCTTGCTGTTAAAGATAATAATTTTAATGGTCGGGGCCATTGTCATGGGCCATTACGGATTTAAGCGCCTAAACCAGTTTGTTTCAAAATACATTCAGCACGACTTCATGCCGCTTATGGCAGTGGGTGTCGCCCTTGCCTATGCCGGACTTGCCATTTCACTGGGACTTTCGGAAATACTGGGCGCTTTTCTTGCAGGTGTCATGCTGTCTGAAACCGGGCGCAGCGCGGAGCTGGAACACCTCATCCTGCCCATACGAGACCTTACCCTGCCGTTTTTTTTCTTCTGGTTTGGCACTACCATACACTTTGGCGAAGGGATTCCTTTCGTGACAATGATGGCATTAATGCTGGTCTGGGCAATTGTCGGCAAAATACTGACAGCCTATGCAGGAAGCCGTATGTTTGGCTTAAGTCCAAAGGTATCGTGCCGTGCCGGCTTTTCCATGATCCAGCGGGGGGAGTTTTCAGCCATTATCGCCAGCATGGCCGTGCCGCAGCTAAGAATTTTCAGCGGCATCTACATTGTTATCACTGCCTTTGTGGGCGTTTATCTGTTTGGCCGGGCACCGGCCATTGCCAAATGGCATGAAAAAAGGCGCAAAAAAAAGCAGGCCGCCCCGCCGCAGCCTGCCGGGGATTAATACCTGAAAAAGAATCGGGCGCCCACGTAAAATTGATGGCTTGCAAACTCGGAACGGGCTGTTTTGAATTCAGGCTCAGAAGTTGCAAAATATCTGTACTTCATGTCCAGGGCAATGCCGGGGCTTACCTGGTATCCTATTCCAGCCCCAAGCTGGTAGGCAAAAACAACATCGTCATCGCCCTTAAGAAAACTCTCGCCGGTTGATGACAATCTCAGGCTGCTGACTTCCACGTCAGCCACCCCCAGGCCGGCAGTAAGATAAGGGGTGAAGGTGCTGGAATTTCTGAAATCATAATATACATTTGCCAGCAAAGCCCATACGGATGCGTCCCCTCTAACCCTGAGATCTGAATATCCGGATGGTTTTATTTTTTTAATGTCCTGCTTCAGATAAGATATTTCCTGTTCCACCCGGAAATATTCATAAATCCGGCCCCCGATTGCGGCTGTAAACGAAAGCCCGTCGTCAAATTCAACATCAGCCCGCAGACCGTTATCAAATTTTGTGTTGGAATCCTCCGAATAAACATAGCCGAGATGACCACTTACATATGATTCAGCTGAAACAATGGAAGCAGGACAAATCAAAAACATAATTGCCCCGCACAAGACCGCCAGTAAAAATTTAGTTTTCATGCTACCCCCTTGTCTTATATTGTTTTGAAACCCTCTGTTTAGGATCAACTCTGTCTTATATAGCACAACAAGCAAGCCACTCAAAGATTTTCTGATGAAATCGGCCAATTCGGTGTGAAAACCAAAATACCATGTAACTTCAGCTAATACCAACGCATGAATCCCGAAAAAGTGTGTAGGGGGTGGACTTCAAACCCATCATTCTACGTTTCCGTGTAACCAGGTGCGGGCACCCAGGTCCGCCCCTACAATACGACTGGTCATCCGTAGGGGCGGACCTGCGTGTCCGCCCTGCCGGGTGGCTGAATAGATTTTAGACCTGCGGCGTCCCTTTATGCAGATGTTTAAAAGATGAAAACCTGAGGCCCAAGCGTCAACCGGAATTCACCCGGCTTGATCTTGGAGCTGCATTTATTGGTGAGGAGTTCATATAGGGACTTTTTGAAGAAATGGCGGTGCACATGTTTGCCGTTGGCGGCATTGACCTGCATGGAGCCGATCTTACACCGCGGCGGTTTGCCGACTTGCTGATACTTCCAGAGAAGCATCATAAAAGCCGGTCACGTTCAGCTCAGATAAGACATTACCCGGGCCACATAACTGCGGGTCTCATCATAGGGTACCTGACCGTTGAAGCGCTTGACGGTGCCTGGTCCTGCATTGTATGCGGCAAGGGCCTTTTCAAGGTTGCCATTGAAAAGATTCAGCATTTTCTTCAGATAACGGGTGCCGGCTTCGATATTCTCCCTGATGTCAAAAGGATTTTCAACCCCCAGTTCACGAGCGGTCTCGGGCATAAGCTGCATAAGACCCTGTGCACCGGCTGTTGAAACTGCGTTTACATTGAAGTTGGATTCCGCGCGGATCACCCCGGCAATTAGGTTTTTTGGCAGATTGTGCCGCGCTGCCGCAGCATCAATTGCTTCATGGATCAGTTCCTGCCGGCTGCCGGCAGAAGTCGTATCCTGTTTCGGAAAATACATTGATGTCTCATAAGGCATAAAGCTTGTCCCAGACGCAACCTCCGGGGCACGGCCAGCCTGATTATCACTTTGCCAGAAAATTTCCTTTGTTGACGGATCAAGAAAAATTTCCGTGCCTTCAGAAATGCTGGTATAAGGCTTATCAGAATTGAATCTGGAATGCACTATCTTCCAGCAGTCATCCTTGAAATCCTCATTGACTGCCAGAAGATGGGAAACAGTGGGCTGCCTGGCAGTAATTGTTCCAAGATGAATTTTATTTTCACTGGCCAGGCTCCGGCCCATGGTCTGCTTTTCCATGACAGCCTCAAGCTGCCGTGCAAACCCCGGGCTGCCGCCCTTGCTGTTAGCTGCCCCGGATTTTCGCCCGGTTCCGAAAATAGATTCTTGTGCCTGATAAATCTGCATTTTTGACTGTTCCCACCTTTGATGGCACCGTAGAAAGTCCAACCTAAACTGAGCGTTTCAGATTTTTAAAAGCAATTAATTTTAAAGGATAATATCAATACCCCAAAATCTTCCCCATACACCGAGTAGTCCATGCTTTCGGGACGATCGAGCTGTTTAAACCGGT
>JAABTZ010000015.1 GCA_011389605.1 Desulfobacteraceae bacterium | reverse complement strand
ATTGACTTCATGGGGATCTGCAAAAGTAGCGGTCAAATGCCCATTGACGGCATCGATTTGCTCCGGATCAATGCCGGCATCAGCCACAGCTCCCTTTATACAGCGCTGAACCCCTTCAGGATTCGGGGCCGTCATTGACCCCCCGTTTCTGTGTCCCCCGGAATTGACCATAGCCCCCTTGATTTCCGCATAAATCCGCGCGCCCCGTTTTAGGGCCGAGTCAAGATCTTCCAAAACCAGGGCTGCTGCTCCGGCACCCGGCACAAATCCACACGCAGAGGCACTCATGGGGCGGGATCCTTTTTCAGGATCATCATTGAATTTGCGGGCAAGCACCCGCATGGAATCAAATCCGCTCCAGGTATAGGGCGAGGCACCTTCGGCCCCGCCGGCAACCATGCGCCTGGCCTGACCGTTTCTGATTTTCCAGGCTGCTTCAACCACGGCCTCCGTGCCGGTGCTGCAGGCAGAAGAATTTGATGTAACCTGGTTTCCTAATGCCAGCAGTCCCCCGATGCGTGCGCTTGTGCCGCTTCCCATGACACGCTCCACAACCCTGGTGCCCAGCCTGCGAACCTTGCCGGAATTGACCATGGGAACGACTTCGGTTGCAATAACTTCCATGTCGGAGATGCCGCAGCCAAACACAGTGCCCGAATCCCAGTCAGGCGGGTCTTCATCGGCTGGAATTGAAAATCCCGCGTCCTGCCAGGCATCCATTGCAGCCACGGCCGCATAACGAATGGTTTCACTCAAAAAGGACTGCTGTCTGCAGTTGTCGAAATACTGACTGCATGATGTTTCAAAATCCACAGGGACTGCGCCGATGCGGCAGGCGAATTTGAGATCTTCAAGCCTGGGAATAAACTTTATGCCGGAGCGCCCCTGGCGCAGGGCCTGCTCGAAGTTTGAAAGTCCTATGGCATTGGGACTGATAACGCCCATGCCTGTTACCACAACTCTTTTACGCATTGAGTTTCACTCCTGTTCCCATCAGCACGCCGGTGCATAAGCTTTGTCCGTTTTCCCGGGCAATGCCGACTCTTGTTTTAATACTGTTCCTGCGAAAATAGATTTTTTCACCGGAAATGAAAACCTTTTCCCCCGGGGATACCATGCCTGCAAATTCGACGGATTCGGCACAGGTAAACAGGGTTTTTAATTCCCGTATTTCAGATGCAGGCCGCCTTTGATGCAGCAAAATGGAAATCCCAAGGGCCACAACCCCGGCCTGGGCCATTGTCTCAATCAGAATAACGCCGGGCGTGACCGGGTTACCGGGGAAATGCCCTTCATAAAAATATTCATCCTCCCTGAACCTGTATACTGCAGTAATTTTTTTATCATCAATATCAATAATATCGTCGATAAAACGAAAGGGACGCTGCTGGGGAATCAGCTCCAGGATCTGTTGGATCATCTGCTTGTCAGCCGCCATACATCCCCCCGTTGACATGGATAACACTGCCCTGGATGTAATCACCGCCGGTTGCCAGAAACGCAACAACGTCTGCCACTTCTTCGGCACGGCCCATACGACCCAGGGGCACTGCAGAAAGGATCTGCTCTCTTATATCTTCAGGCAGGCTTTCAGTCATATCTGTATCAATAAACCCGGGAGCCACGGAATTGACTAAAATATTTCTTCCCGCAAGCTCCTTGGCCAGGGATTTTGTCATGGCGTCCATGGCGGCCTTTTCCATGGTATAGGGTATCTGGCCCGCATTGCCGGTGTGACCTACTACACTGGAAATATTTATAATCCGCCCCGAAGACCGGCGGAACATAAACACCCGCAGCACCCTTTTGGTCAGATACCATGCCCCGCGGCCCACGCTTTGCTGTGCATCAAAATCATCGATCTTCATGGTAAGAATCATATCATTTATTGTAAAACCGGCATTGTTTACCAGCACGTCGATGCGGCCCGCCTGTTTTTTGACCTCATTGACCATGGCATCAATCTCTGAAACTGATGCCAGATCAGCCTGAAGCAGAAACCCGCTGCCGCCTTTTTCCATGATCTCTGCGAGCAGATCCTCTGCCGGCTGCCTGCTTTTGCGAAAATGAACGCCCACACAAAAACCTTTGTCACACAGAGCCCTGCAGCAGGCCGCGCCAATGCCGCCGGCCCCGCCGGTAACCACGGCCACGGGTTTTTCCCGGGCGGTCTTATCCGTATCGGTCATACTTGCCTCTTTTTATTGGGAAAAAGTTTCTTTACAGCCTCGGATAGTTGCTGTCGGCAATCCCCCTGAAAATCCCGGCACGGGCCTTTTTGATCGTGGCCACGGGGATGTCGTCGGCAAGAATCTGGGCATCGGCCACAACAATGGCCGAACCATTATTTTTCATGAGCCTGAACCGTAATACCTCTATTTCAAAGCGAACCACATGGTTAAAAGGTCTGATCTGGCCGTTGAAGACAACCTCCTCGCATCCAAGCGCCCTTCCCGCACCCAGGGCCCCCCGCCAGACTCCGTAGAAACCAAGCAGCTGCCAGACTGCATCCACGCCCAGGCATCCGGGCTGTACAGGATCTTCAGGAAAGTGACACTGGAAATACCATGCATCGAGCCGAATGTCTTGTTCTGCTGTTATGGCCCCCTTGTTGCCGTTTGCCTCCAGGGAAACAATCCTGTCGAACATCAGAAAAGGAGGCGCCGGCAGCCGGGCATCAAAATCAGCCGGCGGATCACTTACAAGCCTGCCATAGGAAAAAGCTATGAGCTGGGGCAGATCAAAATTCCGCTGCTGAATAAACTGGTTGTATTCCATATCTTATTTTCAATCTTTAATTTTAAGCAGACCATGGGCCCATGTGAGCCCTGAGCCCACCACTGCCACGGCAATGTGATCGCCCGGCTGCATTTCGTTCCAGTGCTGGCTTAACACGGCCGGCGCGCTTGAGCAGCCGGTATTGCCGAAATCTACCACGTTGTGCAGGTGCCGGTTTTCGGAAATCCCGCATCTGCGGCATACCGTGTTTAGCATCATAAGATTGGCCTGATGCCCGACGAACTTGAACTGATCTTCCATACCGGGGTATTTTGCCTGAAGCCGGCGCACTGCCTCTGTGGCCTTGCGGATGGCAAAGCGCTGGACCTGACTGCCATCCTGGCTGAAATGCCGGCCGGCTGGAATCCGGACCTTGTCCCAGGATGACGGATCAGAACCATATCCCAGAGCTTCAAACCACCGCCGGGCCGGCTTTCTTAAAGAAAGCACTGCTGCCACAGTGCCGTCGCCAAACAGGGGGGCTACCCTGCGATCAGAATAATCCACGACATGGGTATAATTTTCAGGATGGACAATGAGGATAAACTGCGGAGTTTTTTCAGGCTTCATGGCACTCAGAAAGTTTAGCTGGACCACGAATGTGGAGCAGGCCGCGTTCATATCCACACAGGGTGCCTCTATGCCAAGCTCCGAGGCTATAATTGACGCCTCTGCCGGGATGGTATGCCCGGGAGTTGAGGTTCCTGAAATCACCATGCCAATATCGCCGGGACCCAGTCCGGCACGGTTCAGCGCCATGAGCGCCGCAGATGCCCCGGCTTGGGCTCTGGTACACGTGCTTGCCTCTGCTGCTGCCCGGGGATCTTTGTTTAGGGTCTGCCGTATATAGTCCAGGGGCAGTGACGTGCGGCGGGCCGCAATGCCAACGCGCTCAAGGATCCACTGCTCGTCGCTGCCGATCCCAAGGTCGTTTAAAAACTTATTGTCAATGACATTTTCCGGGTAAAAATGACCCAGACCGTGCAAAAAAAGCATCTATTATCCGACCCTCTCCCCGCCGTCGGCACAGATGAGCGCACCATTGATCCATGCGGCTTCATCGAGGCACAACAGAAAAATCACACCGGCAACATCCTCTGGAGTGGTAAGGCGGCCGAAAGGGTTTCTAAGTATTGCCTGGGCCCGGATCCTGTCGCTTCCCGGAATGGCGCGAAGTGCTGGAGTATCGGTTATTCCGGCCTGGATAACGTTGGACCTGATTCCGTAAGGGGCAAACTCCACTGCCATTGCCCGGCTCACAGACTCCAGCACGGCCTTGGCGGCTGAAATGGCCGCATAGCCTTTCCAGGCAACCGTGTTGCCCTCGCTGGTAAGGCTCAGCACGCTTGCCTCTTTTGCAAAAAGGTTTCTGTGAAGAATATCCTGAACCCATTCAACGATATTGTACCCCATTGCCTGCAGGGTTCTGGCAAAATCCTCGGCTCCGAGAAACTGGTTATTGCTGTAGTCCCGGCCATCATCCATGAGCGGATAAAGGGCGTTGAAACCTTCTGCAAAAGCGTTGCTTACGATTTCATCAATTTTCTCACGGTCCATGCCGGCATCCCTGGCAAGCCGGGAGCGGGTTTGGGCAGGAATCTCCGAGCCCGGGTAAGTGCCAAGAAGCTTGAGATTGCCGAATGCAACACTGTGGAGCACCAGGCGGATGCGCCCCTGCTCTCCCATCTGCACTTTAAGGTCGTCGAGCACCCGGGTGCGTCCTTCTTCTGAAAGCCCGTCGAGATTATAGGTGTGCACTTCTGCTGCATTCCGGCGCAGCCTGTCAAACTCCGGCTCGATTTTTTTCATTGCACTTCGCCGGTCCCGGTGAACAATGCAGAGATTCATTCCGTGGGCGGCAAGCTTTTGGGCCGCTGCCAGTCCGAAACCGCTTGAACCTCCGATAATGACGGCCCAGAAATTTTTATCAAAAACCATCATACGCAAAATTCCCTTTTTGCTGCAGACAGGCTTGTAATGGATTTACACTGGATATCCAGGCTGCGAAAAAAATTCTTAAGCGGTCGGTTGGGCCCGATCTCATAAATCTGCCGGGTTTTTTCCGCCAGGGCCACCATGTTGTCCCGCCATTTTACAGAGCCGCTGAGCTGAGCCACCAGGGCCTCGATTATCCTGTCGGGCGATGACGCATGAAACAGGCCGGTGTAGTTGGAAGTGACACATGAGGCGTTTTTGGAATCGAGTTTGACGGCAATGGCGCTTAGCACCTCCCGGAAGGCCTCCTTGATGGCATTCATAAAACGGCTGTGAAAAGGCGCACTGACATTTAATGGAACAAAACGCATGTCTTCGGGATTTCCAGCGGCAAGGGTTATGCGCTCCCTGGCCTGCTCCATGCTGTCGGCCCTGCCGCTGATCACAACCTGGTCAGTGGAATTAATATTGGCAACATCCACTTGCAGGCCTTCAAGCAGTTTTCTTAGTTTTTCAGAGTCAATATTTTTTGCGATTACCGCTGCCATGGCGCCCACGCCTGGCGGTGAGGCTTCCTGCATCAAATGGCCCCGGGTTTCAACAATTTTTAAGGCCTCTTCAAAAGGCATGGCCTTTGCGGCCACCAACGCCGTATATTCGCCCAGACTATGACCTCCGAAATAATCAGGGCAGAACCCATAAAGCTCCTGAAGCCCCCTTAGCATGGCTATTTCCGTTGCCAGAATACAGGGCTGGGCAAACTCGGTAAGATTTATTTTTTCATTTTCGCCGAAACACATGGCCCCGACATCCCAGCCAAGCACATCGGATGCCTCCTGGTAGGCAAGACGGCTGGCATTGACGTTGTCATAAAAATCCCTGCCCATGCCCGGACGCTGAGTTCCCTGCCCCGGAAAGACGACTGCTGTTTTTGAATTACTGCTCATAATGCCCTCCATATACTCACCTCTTTAAAGATGGATAATTGTCTGCTGACGAATTCGCATACATGCATACAAGAAGCATGCCGAAAAAAAAATTAGCTTTTAAAATACTGAAATTTAAGAATAGAGACTATTATTCTGGCTTCAGGAAATCTGCAATTTGGAGGGCTGGCCCGGCATCCCGTGCACAAGACTTGTACACTGGATGTAGGACAGTAAAAAAACCAAACAAATAGATCCTAAATTAAGGCTGATATAACCGCCAACAATAAAAAAATAACTTCTTGATTTTACATAACATTTGATGCTCTCGTAAAATCGGTTTTCAGATGGCGCCCTAAAGAGTTCAAGATCAAGGCTTGCGCGATTTTAAAGAATGAGACGTAGTTAGCCGTACGTGAAATTCTTCAGAAATCGCGCGTAACGCAGATATTGGACTTTTTACGGTGCCATCAAGTTTAGGTAGATATTAATCCGGAAGGCACTCCGGGGCATGCTTTTGGACAAAGACGCGCACAACCCATTTCAACAGAGCCAAGGAGTGATCTCTGCCGGCCAGGTAAACCCCGAACATGCATAAAAAATGACAAAGGACCCAGACCACGGGAGCGCCGGCAACAACCCAGAGGGGCTGAGGCATGTAAGCGGCCGCAAGGCCCAGAGCACCGATAACTGGCCAGCAAAAAATATAGCTTGCTGCAATGCAAATCAACCCTGCAATTATCCGTGGTGTTGGTTTCTGCTGAAAAATCTTTAGATCAGCATTTTCCCTGACCGCCCTGCGGACAAACCGGATTTTTAGCATCTGCCTTGCCAGCATTTTAAAAAAACCAGACATTTTCCCTTTTAAATTCCTGAACCAAAGGATTTTCCAGTTAAACCAAAACTGACGGCTTCGTAAAAGTCCAATATCAGCGTTGCGCTTCATCCCTCGGAATTTCACGTACGGCTAAGCACGCTGCATTCCTCGTGATTCTGCGCACCTTGATCTTGAGCTTTTTACTTTGCCATCCGAAATCGACTTTTTACGAGTCTATCAATGAAATGTCATTGCAATAACCACTTGAAAGTAAAAATGCAATATATTATATGGAAACCGCCGGCAGGGCTTTGTTTCATCAGGCCATGCTGCTGGTTATGCGGCTTTTTCATGGTAAAAAACTTCTTACAGGACTGCCATTTTCGATTGTTATCATGACCCTATATCAACGGCTCAAAACATTAGCAGCGTCACCCAAAGACCCTGAGCGGGAATATGTGCTTTCCTCCCGAACCTATAATGACGTTTATGCAATGGCCGCGGATTTCCAGACAAGGCTTTTTGCTCCCGACACACATACCAGCGTTTGCTTGTGCACCACTGACAGGGCTGTAACTGCCGCAGTCCTTCTGGCAGCCCTGACCCGGCCTGCCACCGTGATTTTGCCCCACACGTTTTCCCAATCCGTGATTGAAAGAATAGACATGGAGCACGGACTTTCCGGGGCGATACTTGAAGATCCCCTGAAACTTCCCAAAAATGTTAAGAACGTGCCTGCGGGGCGGCCACCGGCTTTTGGGAAAGTTTTGGATGCATCTTTTATAAGGGATCCCGGCGAGGTTTTTGTAAAGCTTTTTACAGGCGGCTCCACCGGCGCGCCGCGCACCTGGTCAAAAACAATTGGGAATCTGTTTTCCGAGGCCATATATCATGCAGAAAAAATGGGTATTACAGCCGAAGACAAATTTGTGGCAACCGTGCCGCCAAACCACATATACGGTCTTCTTTTTTCCGTTCTCACGCCCCTGGTGGCCGGCGCGGCAACCATTGACGGGGTGCTGACCTATCCCCATGAAATCCAGAGCGCCCTGGCCGGTCAAAATGCCACAACCCTTGTTAGCATTCCGCTTCATTATAAAATGCTTGGGGCCATGGATTTTTCCGCCCCTGCCCTGACCCGGGCCCTTTGCTCGGCAGCCCGGCTTTATCCGGAAGATTCCGGTGCCTTTCATGCAAAAACAGGCCTCGGTGTAACTGAAATATACGGCTCAACTGAAACCGGCGGAATTGCCTCAAGGCTGTGCACTCAAAATCAGCCCCATTTCACCCCCCTTGACTGCATAACATGGAAACTTGCCGAAAGCCGGCTGGCCATCCGTTCGGATTTTATCTCCCCGGAGCTGCCTGTGGACCAGGATGGATTTTATGTCACTTCAGATCAGGCAAGCGTTGCAGGGCCCAATGGGTTTTATCTTGAGGGCCGGGCCGACCGGATCATCAAAGTGGCTGGCAAAAGAGTCGACCTTGATGAAATCCGCTCGGTTATGATGGAAATGTCCCAAATCACGGACGCGTTTGTTCTCAGCGTTGCAGACGCGGGCGGCCGGGGTAATGAAATCCGGGCACTGGCAGCCACCCGGGCTTCTGCGGCACAGATCCGCAAACATTTGACAAAACAGCTGCCAGGCCATGCCATGCCCAGAAAAATCAAAACCACCAGGGAAATACCGGTATCAGCAGCCGGCAAGTACGACAATGCTGAGATCCGCAAACTCCTGGAAGCCTGAGAGCCGCCGCAAAATTTCTTACCTGTTTTTCTTTATGGACTCGTAAAAAGCCGTCTTTTTTATCCATTCATCCAGGTTGCTTCTGTGGTTAAATACTATAAACAAAACAGTTGCAGCCGTGCCCGCAACTGCTGCCGGAGCATGGAGCCATTTATAAATGGTGGCCCCTGCGATCACGGAAACCATATAAAAAGAAGCCACAAAGGGAATACGAACAAGCAAAAACCCGACTGCCCAGACAACCGCGGAGGCCAGAGCGCCCCAGGGGACGATAACCGCTGAAAATCCCAGGTAATTGGCAACCCCCTTGCCGCCTTTAAACTCATGGAAACATGGATACCGGTTGCCCGCCAGAAGAGCAAGACCGGTCCAGGCCGCTCCGGCAGGGCTTAAAAAATACATTGCAGCCGCTGCCACCGCCGCTGCCCTGCCCATATCAAGAAGCAAAACCAGTGCGGCCGCGGCCCATCCGGCCAGGCGGTATACATTTGTCACCCCGGGATTGCCGCTGTAGAAGGCCCTGGGATCACCTTTTTTCATGACTTTAAAAAAAAGAATTGCAAAATTAACAGAGCCTGCAAGGTAGGCAAAAAGTGCGGCAAGCATAAACATCATGGGAAAACTCCCTGTTTTTAAAGGCAGTTTTAAGTTTTAAGTAAAGTAAAGTGGTTATTTGTTTATCGGTTGGCGGTTATATCAGTTTCAGGACTTTTTACGGCGCCGTCAATCCTGATTTTTAATCCACGCCGGAGCCTTTCTTTGTCCGGCAAAAACATCGCGCATGCACAAATCTTTTACGTACTCACAAATTCTTCCGTCATCGCCCCAAATCCACAGATCGAAATTCTGCTGCCCCCGGCTGCCGCCGGCGGGGATCAACCTGGTCATGCAAATTTCACCCGGACATGCCAGATCAGCTGCCACCCTTAGGCTAAAACCCACGGGAAACCCTGCAAAACCCAGGTATCGCTGGGTCCAGACGCATGCGGCATGAAAAGCTGCATCCAGCACCAAAGAAGAATCCGGAACACCTTGAGCTTCGGGCATGTCAGGAGCCATAATCCATGCTTCCGCGCCGGACTCTGCAAGTGTTACCATCCCGGTCAGATTATGAAAGGCCGGGCCGAAAGGAACCAGCTCCCTGTAAACCTTTCGGGCATCTATTTTGAAAAATTGACATGAACCTTCAAATAAGCGTGGTGAATAAGGGATTGCAGGCAAAGGCCCGTTTTCCTGAAAAAAAACCACTGCATGCTCCATGGTGCGTACAATTGCTGATGGATACATCTTTTCCCGGGTCAACAGCCTGGCAAAACACCATCCATCACCGGTACTCTGCCAATCCACAAAAACATTGAGTTCTTTTGCCCCGGGTATAATTTTCAGAAACTTGCCGAAAACGGCATTGCTCATCACCCTGCAGGCAGGTTTTTTTTGAAAACAGGCAACGGCTGCGGCCAGATGCTGCAGGGACTCCACAGCCGGCAGCACGACCTTGCCCCCAAAGGCATGATCCATAATATAAGGAGCAATTCTTATTCTATATTCCATAAGCCAGGCTTGATCTTGGACTTTTTACGGCACCATTTGAAATCAGACTTTTACGAGTGCATCAGGCTTGATGGCACCGTAAAAATCCGGTTTTAAGATGGAAAGATCTCCCATAGCCGGATGGTTTTCTCGTCAATACCCACCGGCCTGCCCTTTGAGCTAAGGGCGCAGTGCTCCGTAAAGCCGGTGCATATAATCTGCCCGGTACGGCCGTGGGTGATTATATAATCAAAACTCAGCCGGACTTTGCCCAGGTCGCCCGGCCGTGTATTGACCCACATGGGATCGTCATAATGAAGAGGACTGTAATATTTAACTCCCAGTTCAATAATGGGATAGACATATCCGCTGGCTTCCACTTCCACGTACGGATAGGCAAGATCCCGCATGAGCGTGGCCCGGCCCAGCTCAAAATATCGCAGATAATTTGCATGATAGACCACTGCCGAGCGGTCAGTGTCCGCATACAGGGTGCGGTTTGAACATCTGTGCCAAACCTTGTCGTCTGTAAGATTTTTCACAAAACGACTATCCCCTTTATGTGTTTCCGGCTGAAAAGGTTTGGGCCGCATTATCAGACTCCTTTAAATACTATGCAGCAATTGGTGCCGCCAAAACCAAATGCATTGGACAAAAAAATTTCATACCCGGACTGCCTGGCTTTGTCGGGCACCACATCGATTTCACCGAGTCCCGGGTCGGCAATGTGGTTTATAGTTGGCAGGATCAACGCCCTGCGCATTCCCTCAATACCCAGGGCCGCCTCAATGGCGGCAGAAGCGCCCAGGGTATGGCCGATTTGCGACTTGTTTGAAGATACGGGCAGTTTTGAAATCCGGTTGCCAAAAACGGTCCTGAGACAGTCAATTTCGGTTTCATCCCCCTTGCGGGTTGATGTGCCGTGGGCATTTACATATTCTATGTCATCCGGGTGCAGGCCGGCATCATAAATGGAATCCCTGATGGCCCGGACAATAGTTGGGCGGGCCGGCAGGGTGAAATGAAAGGCATCAGAAGTCCAGCCAATGCCGGCAACCTCGGCCCTGGGCACAAGCCCGTGAGCTTTTACTGCCTCTTCACATGCCAGAACCAGCACACCGCAGCCCTCCGAGAGCACCATGCCCCGGCGGTCTATGCTGAAAGGACGGGAGGCCATGGAAGGATCATCAAAGGCCCGGTCTTTTTCCCCAATCTTTATGGTGGCATTCATGTTGGCAAAACCATAAATGATTTCCGGCATTATACAGGTGTCCACCCCACCTGCCAGAACAAAATCGCAATCCCCGTCCCGTATCATGCGCGCACCAAGCCCGATGGCATGATTGCCCGAAGCACACGCTCCCTGGGGCGATATGACCGGACCGGTAAAACCCAGCATCATACCCGCCTTGCTTGCCGGCAGATTGGCGCAGAGATTGGGCAGAAGATAGGGACTGACGCGCAAAGAACCCCGTGTGCGAAGAGCTTCGGCGGCCTTGCGGAAAGCATCGGTGCCGTTTAGGGCAGATCCAACCATGCAGGCAGTCCTGGGCCCTGTTTGCCCGTTTATTTCAAGCCCGCTGTTTTCAAGAGCGGCCCTGCATACATCCATGGTCAGGATCACAAAATCAGCATTCCAGCAGTGGGCCTCTTTTTGATCCGCAAAATCACACCCGGCCGGATCCCAGCCGGGTATTTCTCCCACCACGTTGCTCAAACTTTTCACGCTGCACCTGCTCACACGGCAAAACCCGGCCCTTCCTGCTGCAGCGTTGTCCCAGGTTTCGGCAAATGTTCTGCCCAAAGGGGTGGCAGCAGCGTAGCCGATTACAAAAACCCGTCTGTTCAAAGGTGCTTTCATGACAAAAAACCGCCTTTATCCGTATCTTTGAAACACAAGACAGGCATTGCATCCGCCGAATCCAAAAGCGTTTTTGAGAACAAACTCCTGCTGCAGGCCTCTGGTGTGCGCAACGATTTCTTCCATGGGCATTTCAGGGTCAGGTAAGTAATTGAGCGTAGGCAGAAGCTTGTTTTCAATCATGCCAACAATTGCCAGAACCGATTCAATGGCAGATGATGCGCCCATGGCATGACCTGTCATGGATTTGTTGGCCGTAACAGGCGGCGGGTTTTTTCCGAAAACCGCCCGGATGGCCTTATGCTCCACGGCATCGCCCGTGCGCGTGGATGCGGCATGGGCATTTATGGAGTCAATGTCGGCTGGCCAAATTCCGGCATCATCAATACTTTCTTGCATGCAGCGACGTACCGTGGGTTCATGAGGCGCCACAAAATGATGGGCATCGGCTGTCATGGACCAGCCCTTTAAAGAAATACCGGTCCCAAGTCCGTTTGCCCCGGCAAACCGCCGGGAAGCAAGAATTAATGCAGCCGCCCCCTCTGAAATCACAAAGCCCCGCCGGCCTGCTGAAAAAGGGCGGCTGGCCTGCTGCGGGGAAAGCTTATCATCTCCGGGTTTGTGCCGAAATGCCCCGTTCATTGTTGCAAACCCGGCCACAATTGGTTCGACAATGGCAAAATCAACGGCACCGCATATTGCCACATCAACGCGGCCCGATGCAATGAGCATGGCCCCTGCAATAATCGAGGCCGCCCCAGTGGCGCAGGCTGTTATGGTAGACATGATTGGGCCGGTGGCCCCTGTCAGCATAGCGACTTTGCCGGTAACCATGTTTATGCAGGAATTGGGATTTGTATATGGATGCGGCAGTTTTTTTTCATCCCTCATGCGTCGGTCGGCCGCCAGCACCGCATCCTGGCCGCCCACTGCAGAACTGAATGTCACGGCGACTCTGGACGCCAGATCCGAGGTGATTTCAAGGCCGCTTTTTTCAAGCGCCCGGTGAACCACCAGCAGGGCGTGGCGGAAAACCGGGGAACGCCAGTTTGCCATCTGCCTGGGACTTAAAAAGGGGTAAGGAGCAGGATCAAATTCCGGCACCTGGCCGGCGATGCGCACGGGAAAATTATCATCCACATCAAAGCGCGTCAAAGGGCCGATACCGCTGATACCGCGGCACAGGGCCTGCCACTGGGTATCGGCATCCGTGCCCACGGCAGAAACCATATCATATCCCAGAATAACGCTGTCGTGCTGTTTCATCATATTATCCGGCGGCTACCAGGGAATAAACTGATAGAGTTTTGCAAACATTTCATAGACCTCTATCCAATTTTGAAAATCCCGGGCAGAGCCCATATGCGCCCGCTTGTTTACCATAATCCAGCTCATGTGGGCAGCACCGTCTTTGCAGGTGGAACAATCCCGTGTGGCCGATGTGCAGCACCGGTGCATTGTGGAAAGATCAGAAGCCCAGCGGACAAAATGTATCAGGCGCCTGGGCCGTGGATTTCGTGTATCCAAATGCTCGCTCACCGATGGGCACTCAGCCCAGCCAAAGCTTCGGTCCAGCATTTTTCCCGTGGTAATGACCTTGTGATAGTATTTCGAGGAAACCACCGTATCCGGGTGGGCTTCGAGCATCTCATCCATTTCCGCACGCAGGTCGGCAAGCTCGCCGGTGCGCCAGTAAAAACCGTCCACTCCTTCGTCATTGGACAAGAGCTGCATATGAACCTTTAGGCCCGCATCCCTTATGTTTTTAATAATCCGCTCTGTACGGCCAAGCTGTTTGGGGGTGATTGTATAAAGATAATAAGCGTGGGGATCTCCCTGGTAATTTCTGCTGGAAACACGGAAGGTATCCTTTCCGCGAAGACGTTTTTCATCGTCTTCATCGCCCCAAAGAGAGATTCCCACCATCATGTCTGGAAACCGGTCACGGGGCACTTTGATCAACCCGTTGGTAGCGCAGTATGTGGGCATGCGGGAGTAAAACGCCTCAACCCGGTCAAGACAAAGGGTGGGCTCGCCGCCGATTAATATGGCAAGATTTACACCGCGCTGTTTTTCCGCATCTACAAATGCTTCCCATTTCGACAAATCGGTTTCTTCCCGTGCCGCCTTGTCTTCACCCGAGGAAAAGAAAAAACACCCCTTACACCTCAGATTGCACTGATTGGTGACATCATAGATGGAACTGCGTATATTTAGTTTCGAAATTTTCTGATATCGCTTATACCAATGAGAATCCAGAAGAGAACTTACTGTTTTCATAAAAACAACCTCTGATGCAGCCTTTGGGTCAAAAAAGATCGTGGCCGGGAGGAGAAGTGTAGCATGGGCTCAGATCAGGGCTTTTCTCATAGCCCTGCACCCACACGGCCAGATATACATCCACGTAATCCAGCCAGGCCATAAATGTTTCCGGAAGTGCTGCATGGCGAAACATTTTTGAAGTAACCACCGCGCTGCCGGCGGCATAATGACGGCAGTCGGCACAATCGGTATCCGGCACGCAGCAGGCGTCATCCCGGCTCCAGGCAAGGTCCGTGCGATATTGCCTGAAACTGCGGCCAAGGCCTATTTCGGCAGAAGAATTTACCCGGGGATAGGGGCAGGAAAACAGATCATTTAAGCCCAGCCGATGAGTATGTACCACACGGTGATAAGGAGAAAACATCACGTGATCGGGATACTGCCGGCAAACCCTTTCCATGGCACGGCGGACCTGATAAAGGGAGTGGGCATCATGGCAAAGCCTTCCGGCATAGCCTTCGGGAGCGGAAAACATGTTAAAAGTCAGCCGGCAGTCATTTTTAGCCAGATGCCCGGCAACTTCATGAACCTGCCTTATGTTTTCCCTGGTAAAGGTGTAGACAAACACGGCCCTGGGATCGTCCCGGTAATTTTCAATCTGCCTGCGCAGCATATGGGGCGCTTTCCTTGTTTCCCTGCTGATTTCATCGTTTCCCCAAACCGAAACATGAATCCTGTAATCCACATCAGAGTCAATGGGCACCAGACCGTTTGTTGCAATGCAGCCAAGTGGAATCTGCTCATGGCAGACCTTTAAAAGATCAGGCACAAGGGAAGGCTCGGCGCCGGCAAGCACCACATAGGTGATACCCCGCTTTTTTTCATTCTCCAGCAACTGCTGCCATTGGCCCGGATCTTCCGTACCGGCTGACTTTGCCTTATCCCCCTGGTAATAATAACAGCCTTCGCACCTTATATTGCACCGGCGGGTCATATCATAGGTCGATTCCCGAAGGAAAAAATATTTCCTCACCTTTTCCCATTTTTCACGGATCGCCGGATCAAAAGACAAAATATCGGAAAATTTCCAGGTTTCCGCCGGGCCCGGGTTAGGGTTCGGCCGGAGATTTATAGAGTCTCTGCAGACTGCTTTCATTTTACTTATCCATAAGATACTGGACTTGTTACGGCGCAATCAGGTTTTCACGGCCGCATTCCGGAGCACATACTCTGCTATAAGACGAATGGTCTTTAATTTTGGATAATCATCTTCGTCGATGGGCACACCGTATTCATCCTGCAGAACCAGGGCAACGGTTGCCAGATCCATGCTGTCAACACCCACCTCGTCAATCAGATCCAGGTCCGGATCAAATATTTCAGGGGTTACGTCCTCGAGTTTCAACTCCTCGATGACAATTGCAGAAACCCCTTTTATGGTTTGCTCAAGTGTCAATTCATGCGGCATAACGCTTTTCTCTCCTTGCCTGGCTTTTACCTAAGCTGAGTGTTTCAAATTTTTATTAAATGGCCTTGGCCCGCAGACGCCCCCTGCAGGCGATCTGTTTGTCTACAATAAGCTCAAAACGCCATTGATCGGCATCCGGACCCACCGGGAGAACGTAAACGTCAACAGGCTCTTCCGGCAGAATTATCCGCCTGTATTTGGTGCGGTACAATTTTTTAAGCACAACCCCATGCCCTGCGGCCTTTTCAATGACATCGAGCACAATGGAGATCTGGGCAATACCGGGAAGAACCGGACTGCCGGGAAAATGGCCGGAAAACCACAAGGAATTTCCCGGTACCGACACCCTTGCAGTAATACAGCCCTCGGCCATTATCTCAACAGTTTCCAGAAAATGCCACCTGCCCTCATCTGCCATATCAGTGCCTGAACCCAATGCTTTAAATTCAATTAAAGTCTTTGTCAACCTTGATGGTCTCGTAAATTATCATCAGACAATAGACCGGTTCAATCTGCCTGTGCCATAGCCTTCAAGGTCCATTGTCACGTAAACAAACCCCATCTCCCGAAGGGCGCCAATAATTTTCAGACGCCGTTCGGGCTTTAACAGGCGGGTAAATTCCGAGGGGCGGACCTCAATTTTTGCTGTATCCCCTAAATGCCGGACCCGGAATCCCGAAAACCCCAGGGCGGTCAATACATTCTCCGCTGACTCCACCATTTCCAGGCGCTGCGGTGTAATCTCCAGCCCGTATCGAATCCGGGAGGCAAGACAGGCGGCTGCCGGCCGATTCCAGTTTGACAAATCCATGTCCTTTGCAAGGGCCCTTATTTCCTCCTTGCAAAAGCCCGCATCTCTTAAGGGCGCGGCAACGCCTATTTCATCGGCGGCTTTAAGTCCGGGCCGGTAATCGTTTGTATCATCGAAGTTGGCACCATGGACCATGTGCTCCATGCCGGCTTCCTTAATACAGGAAAACATGCGTGCAAACAAAATCTTTTTGCACACATAACATCGGTCAGGTCCGTTGATGGAAAAATCAGGTACGAAAAGATTTTCAATACGGACAAGCCGGTGGTGCACTTTCAGGGCCCTGGCCATCTTTACGGTTTCATCCACTTCCCAGCGCGGCACCAGAGGTGAAACTGCAGTGACTGCCATGACCCGGTCTCCTAGAACCTCTTTTGCCAAAGCCAGCAAAAGAGTGCTGTCAACACCTCCTGAAAAGCATACAGCCAGGCCGCAAAATCCTGCAATCTGCTCTTTGGCCCTGTCTTTTTTCCCTTTTAAAATATTTTTATCGCCCACTGTCTGCGATTCCTTGTTTTTTGGCCTGTTGTTTTTGAAAACCCGGCAAAAGTGACTTTTTACGAGTGCATCAAAAGTGTTATATCAGAAAAAATTGTTTACAAAAAATAACGATTTGGGTATAAATTGTTTGATCTGTGCTGAATTATAAGAACTTTTGATATATATGCCAAATCATTTACCCGATCCACAGAGGAGTTGGTATGGGAAAAAAAAGTTTAACAAAATCGACAGCCAAGAAAAAAAGCTCCACGGCGGCAAAGAAAAAAAACCCTAAGACAAAAACCGCCGGATCTTCTTCAAAAGAGACCTCAACAAAAAAAACAGCCGCCAGGTCAAAATCAAAAAAACCGACATTAAAATCTTTGCGCAAAAAACAGTTTGAAAGCTGGAGCCCGCAGCAGCTGTTTGTCCCCGAACCTGACCCCGGAATGGAAAAAGCATTTACAGCTCCGGCAGTTACTGACGACTACGATCCGGGTGCAGCAGAAGAAATCAAAAGCCTTTTGCAAAAGCAGATTGACTTAACCAGTCCGGAACCGGTACCAAAAGCCGTTCCTTCGGTGCGGGAAAAAGCAAAAGACCCGGCAGAGTCAGAACCAGAGGCTGAAAAGAAAATGGAAACAGAAACAAAAGCCGAGGATAAACCATTGGAAAAGGAAGCAGAAGCAAAAACTGACACCAAGGCCGAACAAAAGCCTGAACCTGAAAAACCGGCAGAGCAAAAACAGGAGAAAAAGCCGGAACCTGAAAAAAAGCAGCCTGCTTCTGAAAAAATGGAAAAACAGCCTCAAAAA
>JAABTZ010000145.1 GCA_011389605.1 Desulfobacteraceae bacterium | reverse complement strand
GTAGCCGATGTTGTCTGGGCGGCCTATCAAGACACCAGTGGCCGGCTGCATTGGTACGTTCCGGAAGACCTTGAAAAACTCGAATATATGGTTGCTGAAAATCCTTCAAAAGTCCGGAACGGAAGCGTTAGGTATTTTTCATCCGGACCGCTTCGAGAGCTCATGAAATAAAAGTGCTGGTTATTTAGCGAATACCTGAATAAATCGAGTCCTATGAAAGCTGGCTGCTATGGAAGGAAATAAAAAATAATGGAGGCATGCAGAATTTCTTATTACTTCTGCAAACCACTCGAACACCAGGAAAGCAAGGAGTTGCCATGATTTATATGGAAGAGACCCTGAACCTCGCCCATGCCAGCTTTGAGGCGCTGGACAACTATATCGAATTCGCCCGGGAAAAACTGGTGCCTGTTCTGCCGGAGTTGGGGGCACGGTTAATCGCAGCATTAAGCAGCGACGTCGAGTGGTTCTGTCAGGTCAGGCAGATAATGGAATTCAATGATATGGCGTCGCTCAAGGCATTTCGCGTCAACTGCAGCCGAAGCAAGGCATGGGGAGACTACGCCGCCGGCCTCGAAGAGCACGCGCCGGTAAGGCACACCCGCCTGCTGGAGCCCCTTGGAAAGGCGGTTCCAAGCGAAGTGCTGCATCAAGCCATTGCCGACAGCAGGCAAACACCGAACCATGGCTATTTGTTTGCCACACTGGAGGCAGCCAATGATCAGATGGCCAAACTGGAAGCGGGGTTGGCGGAATCGCGCAAGTTTGTGCCAATCATTGCCAGCTGGCGGCCGATCAGCGGAAGCCCGAATGAAGTCATCGATGTCTGGAAGTCACCGGAGCCTCAGCAGAAATATGAGCCAGCCGACGAGTGGAAGAAAAAGTTTTTACGAAGTGTCCGGCTGCTGGCCCCGAAAGAAAAGGCGGTAAGGCTGCTCGCTCTGCCTTTTTCCCCCTTGCTGTAGGCAGAATCCGGGAATTTGTCCAGAGCACGGCTAAATCCCATTGCTCTGTCATTCGCAGGCTGCTAACCGGCAAATTCCCAGGCAATAAAGCCGGCCTGCAGTGGATGCCAAGCCCGCCAAGGATGGAGAAAAGATCCAGAGTGCGTTCAAATTATTGCCTGGAGAGAAAAACGGCCACGTTTTCATTGAATTCCGGCGCGGCCTCGATATTGCTCAGATGATAGGCCCGGCCAAGCTGGACCATGACCGAGCCGGAAATGGCCTGATGGATCTGCTCTGACATCTCCACTGGCGTGCCCGGATCATTTTCCCCCACCAGAATCAGGGTGGGGACTGAAATCCGGGTTAACTGCCCCAAAACGTCAAAATGGCTGATGGCCCGGCAGCATCCGGCAAAACCCTCCACCGGCGTGGCCAGGATGATCTGTTTGATTTTTTCCACGATTTCCGGATAATCTTTTTGAAAGTCCGGACTGAGCCAGCGTTCCAGTGTGCCGCCGGCCAGGGCGGTCATTCCCTGGTTTCGGGCTGCATTGATGCGATCTTCCCAGTCAGGACGGGTTTCTTTGGGGATCTGTGCGGCAGTATCGCAGAGAATCAGGGAAGAAATCTTTTCCGGGTGCCGCAGGGTCAGGGTCTGGCCGAGCATTCCGCCCAGGCTGATGCCCATGAAATGGGCGCTTTCGATTCCAAGAACATCCAGCAGGGCAGCGGCATCATCGGCCAGCATTTCCATGGTATAATCCTGGTCCGGGGCGGAACTGCCGCCGTGGCCACGAATGTCATATCGCAGCACCCGGTATTTTTCAGCCAGAATTTTGAACTGATGGTCCCAGATGCGCATGCTGCCGGCCAGGCAATGGCTCAGCATCACAACAGGGGCGGTTTCCGGACCTGTGAGCTCGTATTGGATCGTGATTCCGTTGGCTTGAGTCTGCATGTCAACCTCCTTGTGTGTCAGTTGCCTGTTAAAATCCTGAAATCGACGGGTTAAAAAGGCGCCTGATAGCCGATTATTGGCCTATCGTGAAAACGCAGCCGGATTTTTTCTATCTGTGCCCGCGGCGGGCTATGTAGATGCCGTTTTCAGACACGGTCTGCTGCAAGGGGTTGTCAAAGGAGACAATCCGGCCTTCGACCTGGTCAAAAACGCCGGACAGGGTCCGGACAAAGGCTTGTTTTGGTGCATCATTGGACCAGAGTGCAAACACGCCACCGGGCTTTAAATGTTTTCTTAGCTGCCAAAGGCCGGCTTTGGTGTAAAACCGGCCATGGCCGGCGTCCAGCCAGTTTTCCGGGGTATGGTCGATATCAAGCAGAATTGCGTCAAAGCGCTTGCCAGCATTTTCCGGGTCAAATCCGGCAGTCTGGCAGAGCTGGAAAAAGTCCCCGTGAACAAAGATGCAGCGCGGGTCATTGCATAAAACCTGCCCGTTGGGGACAAGGCTGCGCCGATGCCAGTCAATTACCGGCGCCAGGGCTTCTATGATCAACAGGTGCCGAATCTGCTCAAACTCCAGGGCCGCAGCAGCCGTGTATCCCAGGCCAAGCCCGCCCACAATCACGTCCCAGCCGCTGCCCTCAAGGTTTTCAAGACCCGCTTCGGCAAGGGCGGCTTCAGCCTCGTAAAACAGGCTCGACATCAGGTATTGATCATTTAACCTGACCTCGTGGACCAATTGACCTTTCAGGGTCATCAGGCGCCTTTGCCGCAGCACCAGTTCACCCATCGGGGTTTTGCAAAAATCAAGCTCCTCAAAAAATGGATTCATGGCGAAATTCTTTTTTTGCCTAAATTCAGAATACCTTACTTCTGTGAAAATGCGGCAAAACCAAAATGGCCTCGAATTTTACTATTTACTAGTCTATAGACAAAAAGTAAATTATTTTCTGGATATTTTATCTCAGTTTCGTTAAGCTCGTCTAAAAAAACCGGCGATTAATAGATCCTCCGCCGGTGTCGATGCATTGTGAATAAGTACGCACAGGCATTAGCACTCGATGTCGGGTAAAATATCGGCCCCAGTGACAAAGAGCCCTTGCAGCAATAGCGGGGCATAAGACATATTCATCCTTGGTCCGATCAAGTGCTCTGAAACTATAATTGCTGCAAAAAAAACATTTGACTTTTTAAAGGGCCTACTAATATCATAATATTCGAATACAAGTATGCAAGCATAAAGACAATTGGAGGTTTATGAAGTGATTCAATCAAGACTGTGTGATCTGCTTGGAATCAAATACCCCATCATCCAGGCCGGTATGGGGCCTTTCAGCAACAACAACCTTTGTGTTGCCTCAGCCAATGCTGGAGTACTGGGGCTTTTATCTACAAGTGGTCTTTTCAACAAGGATGATCAGCCTTGGGTTTATAATGCCTTTGTCGACTCCGGAGAGGCTGACAGGGATGACGACATGGGCACTGCATTCGAAAAGGTGCTCAAACGTACCTATCGTCTAGTAAAGGACAAGAACGGGGTTTTCGGCCCCAATGTCATGGTATCCGCGGAGCTCAAAGAGCAGGCCAATATAATGATCGATACAGCCATCAAGGTACGCGAGGAAAACCCGGACGTGAAAAATCATCTCAAAGTGATGTACACCTCTGCCGGAGATCCCATGGGCTGGGGAGAGAAGATCAAAGGTGCGGGGTTTACCTGGATCCACATCGTCCCCTCTGTCAGGGCGGCGCTTCGCTGCAAAAAGGCTGGGGTTGACGTAATCGTCGCCTCCGGCCATGAAGGCGGATTTCACACGCACTGGGAGCCGCTCCACTCCATGATCCTTTTCCCTGCTGTTGCCGAGGCTGTATCCGATGAGAACACTTTGGTGGTCGGAGGCGGAGGGATCACCGATGGCAAAACCCTTGCGGCTTCCCTAACCCTGGGAATGGATGGAGTGCTCATAGGCACCCGGTTTCTCGCGACCCAGGAAAGCGATTTTCATCCCATTTGGAAACAGTCTGTGGTGGACGCGGGCGATCGGGCAACACTTGTCGCTCGCGGCTTCGTGGGTCCGGCCCGGTGGCTGAAAACCCCGCGAAGCGAGGAGCACGCCAAAAACACACTTGAGAAGTCCCCCGGTGTTTTCCTCGGCAAACCCGATGACTACACCACCCTGGATATGTCCCTGATCAATTTTGAGATCGAATCGATTAAGGCCATCTACGAGGGGGATAAGGAAAAGGCCCTCATGGCAGCAGGCGAGGGTGCCCAGCGGATCAACGACATGCCAAAGGTGGAGGATCTGGTAGAAAATATTGTGCAAGAAGCAGAGGGAATTATAGCGGGCCTGTCCAAGAAGCATCTGGGATAGGGATAGGGAATACCCCCATGCCTTCAGAATCTTCCGGGGCCTGGAAGTTAATGTAATCTGCTTACAAAATAAGGAGATGAAAAATGAAATCCACTTTCGACAGATTGGTTCGTTCCTTCTTTGTCCTTGCTTTTCTTCTTTGCTGGGGAGTGGTAGCACTATTTCCTGGCTCTGCAGCCGCCTTCGAGCCCCTGAAGGGTGATATGAGCAATTTCCAACCAACAAGCCCGGCATCTGATACGGACCTTGATGGAGACACCCTCAAAGTTGGACTTCTGAGTCCCTTTAGCGGCTCAGCCGCTACTGCCGGCGAATGGTTCTATCTCTCCCTTGCCTGGGTGGCCCATGACATCAACGAGCAAGGAGGAATATTTGTCGATGGGAAGATGAAAAAAATCAAAATAATCCTCGGGGACACGCAGGTGAAGCCAGCCATTGCGAAAAAAGCAATGGAGAGGCTTCTTCTCGAAGATGAAGTGGATGTGGTGGTGGGCACCCCCGGGACCCATATCACAGCTGTTGCCCAGACACTTGCAGGAAAATATAAGAAAATTTTTATGAACTACTGCTCCTTCTCCGATTTGCTTTTGGATGAGAAGAACTGGAACCCCTATGTTTTTCAGGTGGCTCCCAATACCACGCAATGGACATTGGCCATGGCCAACTTTTATGCAAACCGGCCGGAGAAAAAATTTTATCTCCTATGCCAGGATTATGCATATGGTCATGCCTTTGGGGAAGGCTTCAAGGAGGCTTTGAAAATTCATAAACCAGAGGCAGAGATCGTCGGAGAGGATTATCATGCCCTTTTCCTGAAGGATTTTGCCCCATACCTGACAAAGGTAATGGCTTCAGGGGCAGAAGTTATCATCTCACAGGATTGGTCCGCCGATAATGAAAATCTGGTGCGTCAATCCAGACAGATGGGCTTGGAGGCCCCTATTGCCAGTATTTATGTGGATGATCCCAACCCCCTTAAAGCGGTAGGAGGGCCTGCCGGGGCGGGCATGGTCGTCATGCAGACACATTTGCCCTCCATCGAAACAGCGATGAACAAAAAATTCAATAAGAAATGGCTGGCTTCATGGAAAAACTGGGAGGAGCCGTATAAAGGATTCGAATACAAGTGGCCCCAGGGCTTCGTGGGAAGCAGCACGGTCAGTCTTTACTGGCTCTTTGACGTGATTCAAAGGGCAAAAACTACAGAAGCGGATAAAATTATTGAAGTGTGGGAAGGCGACAATTATGAATCAATTACAGGTCCCATGCATATGAGGCCACAGGACCATCTGATGCTTACGGATATCTATTTTTCCGAACTTGTCTTTCCCAACAAATGGTATGATTACAATGCCTCCTGGGGCAAGGCCGTAGCCGTTGCAAAAGAAGTGTGCACTCCCCCTGTTATCAACGGCAGGGAGTAAACGGCAAGGCCAGGCCGCATTGCAAGGATGAAGAGATCCTGACGGGAAGCAGTCCGCCGTCCTGAAAAGTGGGGCGGGTACTCATTTCCGCACATGAAGGCTCAAAACGGGAGGCCTGATGAATTTCGCCCTGAATATTGAAAAAAGCTGCAGAAGAAGCCCTGAAAAAACCTGCGTGGTTCACGATGATGTTGAGCTGACATTCAGACAGATGGAGGAACGGGCAACGCGCCTGGCCAGGGCTCTGCTTGAAATGGGCGTGGAGCCGGGCGACAGGGTTGCCGTCTTTCAGACCAACTGTTTTCAGTTTTGCGAGATGCTCTATGCGATCGGGATTGTGGGCGGTATTTTTGTCAATCTGAATTTCAGGTTGCGGGAGAACGAAGTCTCTTATATCTTAAACAATTGCGAGCCGAAAGTATTGATCCTTGGCGACCGGTATGCCGGACTCATTGATAACATCCGCGAAAACATTCCATCCCTGGAGCATTTTCTGGTCATCGGAAATTCTGCTTCAGGGATGAAGAATTATGAGTCTGCGCTTGCGCTTCAACCGCCGGAACCCCTGCCTCTTGCCCCTGCTGGCGAAAACGACACAGCCTGTCTGATTTATACAAGCGGAACAACCGGCTATCCCAAAGGAGCCATGCTGACGCATGCCAATATACAAACGCCCCTGAGCGATCGCTACACATTCGGGGAGGGGACATTGCTGCTAAACGTCCCCATGTACCACATTGCCGGGGTGATAAGCGTCCTGTTGCCTCTGTACCGAGGGGATACCCTGATCGTGCTGCCCCAGTTCGACACCCGGGTCTTTCTGAATATCGCAGAGGAAAAGAGGGTGGCGTCAACCTATCTGGTGCCAACCATGCTCCAGGGAATTCTGGATCATGCGGATTTTGACGGCAAGGATCTCAGCTCATTAAAAAGCATCGGCTACGGGGCTTCCCCCATGCCAACAAGTCTTTTGCTTCGGGCACGGGAGGCTCTTGATGCCGATTATACCAATTATTTTGGAATGACCGAGTCAACGGGAATTATCAGCGTCCTATCCCCTGAGGATCACAGGCTGGAAGGGAGTAAAGAGACGATAGAGAAAAAATCCCGCCGCCTGACAGGTATCGGATACCCAATCCCAGAAGGCGAGGTTCGCGTCGTGGATGACCAGGATCATTCGGTCCCGATCGGCGAAGTGGGTGAAATCGTTGTCCGCGGGAAAAAAGTTATGAAGGGCTACTGGAATAAGCCCCGGGAAACCGAAGCCGCTCTTCGGGGCGGCTGGCTTCATACTGGCGATTTGGCAAAAATGGATGAAGATAGATATCTCTATCTGGCGGGACGGAAAAAGGACATGATCATTCGGGGGGGAGAAAATATCTACCCCGTGGAAATCGAAAATGTTCTGCACAGTCACCCAAAGGTATTGGAGGCGGCTGTTGTCGGCCTGCCCGATGAATACTGGGGCGAGATCGTCAAGGCATTCATTATATGCAAACCGGGGCAGCAGGTGGAGGCGGATGAAATTACTGAATTTTGCCGGACAAAGCTGGCAAGTTATAAGAAACCGGCCATAGTAGAATTTGTCACTGAGCTTCCGAAGAATGCAATGCAAAAGGTCCTAAAGCATGTACTGCGCGGAGAGCAAAGCCAGTAGATAATCGATCCGGGAATCCTGAGAGCCCCTTTCCAACTGCAACGGCCCACAACCCACCATGTCGCCACGGCAGCAGCGGAGACACCGCAACGCAATTTCCTTCTCCAGAAAAACGCATAGGTTCGATCGATAACGGGCTTTGCCCCGGCGCTAAGATTAACCTAAACTGAGCGTTTCAAATTTTTAAAAGCAATTAATTTTGATGGAACCGTAAAAAGTCCAATATCTGCGTTACGCGTGATTTTTCAGAATTTCACGTACGGCTAAGTACTCTGCATTCCTCGGGATTTTGCGCGCCTTG
>JAABTZ010000144.1 GCA_011389605.1 Desulfobacteraceae bacterium | reverse complement strand
AAAACGGACCGAACACCGTCGATAAACAAAGTCAGAGGAAGTTTCTGGATAAAGGTGATACTCCAGTCCGGAAAATTATGATAGCTGAAAAAAATTCCGGACAAAACGGTCATGGGCATAACCACTGCATTGACCAGCCCGTTTCCCACCTCTGTATTGGCCGTGCGCGATGAAGTAAAAATGGCAATTCCGCAAAAGGCAATGTTGCCGGCAAAAAAAAGCGCCGCCAGGGATGCGGCACTGCCCTGAATTGTAATGTCAAAAACCAGGCTGGCAAAAAGAAAAAGCAGCAGCACTTCAATGGTATTCATAAAAATGCGCACGGTCATTAGGGCCACAAGAAAATGGGATCTTTTCATTGGCGTTGCAACCATCCGGCGAAGCAGCTTTTTTGACCTTTTGTCAATCATTCCGTAGCTGATGCCCCACATGCAGGACATCATAACGACCATGCAGATTAGCCCGGGGATAAGAAAATCGATATACCTGGTGCCGGTAACGGTCAGAGGGGAAATCAGGCTGTTATCAGCCCGGGCCTGCCCAGGGCTGCTGCCAAGGGCTGCGGACAACTTCAGGTAAGCAAGTTCTGCCTCGGGATTGCGGGGATCAAAATGATATTGGATCTTTCCGTTTTCTGCTTTATCAATGACAAGGTTTAGCTCTCCGCGCTTTATCTGCAGCATGGCGGATTTCCACCCGGTTTGTGTAAACAAAAAACGGGTATTTCCAAGGTCTGAATCCTTTATTTCCAGCTGCCAGGTGTTGCTTTGGATTTCTTCCAGAGACAATGACCCGCGGCGATTTTTCAAAAAATTCATGTCTGCCGGATTGTCTCTGCCATCCTCACCGGTGCCGGCTGTAATACCCACACGGTAAACGGCTTCGGTTTTCTGGGTAAAGGCCATGCCCAGGCCCAGCGAGATAAGAATCGGAAAAATAACTCCCCAGAAAATCACCGCAGGCTGCCGTATTATCTCCTTGAAATGGGCAATTATCAGATGATAGAGCTGATACCAGGCAACAGGGCTACTCATGAAGACGCCTGCCTGTCATATCAATAAACAGATCATCCAGGGTTTTTCTGCGGCATTCCATGTTTTTCAGGTGCAGGCCCCGGTTTTTTAGAAAATTCAAAAAGACCGGCAGCTGATGTTCAATATCGGAAAGGGCCACTGTTCCCCTGCCGGCCACCTGATCCCACTGCATGCAAAAGGGTGCATCTCTGCCTGTTACCTGCCCTGCGCCGGCTGGCGTTTCAAGCGTGAATTCGATAATTTTTTCCTCCTGCTGGTCTGCCAGAAGATCCTGAAGGCTCCCTTCCCTTAAAACCTTTCCCTGGTCGATAATGCTTATATAATCGCAAAGTTTTTCGGCTTCTTCCATGTAATGGGTGGTTAAAACCAGGCAGGTACTGCTGTTTTTTTTCAGATCAAGCAGAATCGACCAGATCTCCCTTCGGACATTGGGATCCAGCCCTGTTGTGGGCTCATCGAGCAAAAGCACCCTTGGGTAGTTTAAAAGGGCAATTCCAAGGGCCAGGCGCTGGCGCTGGCCCCCTGACAAATGAACAACCCAGTTGTGTCTTTTTTCTTCCAGGCCGGAAAGAACAATGATTTCTTCCACGCGATGCCTGCCAAGGCCAAAAAAGGAAGCAAACATGCGCAGGGTCTCCCATACGCTGAGCTTGTCCATAAATCTGGTTTCCTGCAGCGACAGGCCGATCTGACGGCGAAGTGCCTCCTGGTTTCCCTTCCAGGGCCTGCCCAGTATCCGGATTTTTCCGCAGTCAGGTTTCTGAATGCCTTCGATCATCTCAACAAGCGTGGTCTTGCCAGCTCCGTTTGGCCCCAGCAGCGCCGTGAACTGTCCGGGCATGATATCCAGATCAATTCCATTGACCGCGTGCACGGAGCCAAAGGATTTATAGACATTTCTTACTTCAATTACAGGATCCATCAGTTATCGTCCTGCCGATCATTCTCAACATTTTGAAAATACCGGCTATACTCTTCTTTAACCATCTTGCGGTAAATGTGGTAAAAAAACAGGCTCATGATTTCCGTGGACTGGCTGCTTTTTTTCCGCAGCTCTCCCCGGGCCATCTGCTCCCATCCAAGGGCAATGAACTTTTGGACGTTTCTGGCCACAAGATTCCGGAAAAGATCAGTGAAATTGCGCAGTTCGGCCGGGTCAAAGCCATCTCGCGGACCTATTCCTATACCGTCCATGTCCACCAAAAGCTTTCCAATGATAACATCGTCCTGGGAATAAAAACGCCTGCCGTTTTGCTCTTCGCTGGTGATAATCCCCCATTGCTCCATTTTGTCAAGCCATTTTTCACTTATGCCCGTGGCTGCAATAAAGGCCCGGCGCCCTGTTACTCCACCGGACAGCAGCTGATCCAGGGGACGGATATACCGGGAAAGAAATATAAAAGCCGACCGGTCTGCGGGCGACTGCTTGGTGTGCTTTTTCATCAGCTTTTTGATAACCGGAATCGGCAGAAAATAATTTTCCCGAAGAGCCTTTATGAGGCATATCTGCTCAACATAATCATCGCTGTAATCTGCTTTATTGCTGCCTGTTTTACAGGGACGGGGCAAAACACCTTCCCGGATGTAATAATGGATGGTTTCCTTTGAAACCCCGGTTCTTCTGACAAGTTCACTGATTTTCACTCTTTCTCCTTACACGTATGTCACCAGCCGGACCCAAGGGATAAATGAATCAGCAGCAGTGGTTTTTTATTGACAAAAAATGCCATGGGAGTATCCTGCTTTATCGTGTAGCATACTACACGTTTTTTGCAACCATGTTGAGCCGTTTTTGCCATCCGGACGCAAGCATGATGCACTCGTAAAAACCCGGTTTTTAGGTGGCACCGTAAAACATGGCAAAGCAACAGCCTGACATATATATTTATATCCAAAATACACACAGGAAAGGAAACAAATTATTATGGCACAGCAACTGGCAGACAGGCGGGATATTGACTTTGTAATCTGGGAGCAGATGAACGGCGAGGAACTTCTTAAATACGATCTGTACAAGGACTTCAATCGAAAAGCCTGTGACATGATAATAACCGAAGCGCGCAGCATGGCCATAAAGGAGCTTTTGCCAACGCTTCAGGAAGGCGACAAGCAGGAAGTAAGATTTGAAAACGGTGTGGTCAAAGTACCGGAGAGCTTTCACCGGGTACACAAACTTCTGCTTGAAGGCGAATGGGGAAGTCTTGGGCCCCCGCCTGAAATGGGCGGTCAGGGGGCTCCCGGACTGGTTGTTTCAGCTGCCAGCGAATATTTCATGGGGGGAAACTGGGCCGTGTATTCCTACGCCACCATGGGAAACGGCACCGCCGACATGATCGAAAAATACGGCACAGAAGAACAGAAAAAGATGTATGTGGAAAAACTGGTCAAAGGGCAATGGGGCGGCACCATGCTGCTGACCGAACCCGAGGCCGGATCGGATGTAGGCGCTTTGACCACATCTGCCACGCGAAATGACGACGGCAGCTACAACCTGACCGGAAACAAAATTTTTATAACCAACGGCGAACATGACCTTTGCGACAACATCATTCATCCGGTGCTGGCCCGCATTGAAGGCGACCCTGCCGGCACCAAGGGCATATCCATTTTCATCGTGCCCAAATATCTGGTCAACAAAGACGGCTCCCCTGGAGAGAGAAACGATATCGTATGCACAGGAACAGAGGAGAAACACGGCATCCATGCCAGTGCCACCTGCAGCATGGCCCTTGGCTCCAAGGGCAAATGCGTGGGCTACCTGCTGGGCGAAGAATGCAAAGGCATGCGTATCATGTTTAACATGATGAACGGCGCGCGCATGGCAACTGGCCTGCAGGGCCTTGCCTACTCGTCTGCAGCCTACATGCTTGCTGTCAATTATGCCAGGCAGCGCATCCAGGGCCGGGACATGAACGATTATTTCAACCACGGAGCTCCTGCCGTGGCCATTATCAACCACCCGGACGTGCGGCGCATGCTGCTGTGGATGAAAGCCTATGTTGAAGGCATGCGCAGCCTTTTCTACTACACTGCCGCATGCCGCACCAAGGCATCCCTGGCAACAACAGAGGAGGAACGCGAATTTTTTGACGGCCTCTATGACTTTCTCACCCCGGTAATAAAAGACTATCTGTCAGTACACGGCCATGAAGTTTGCGTGCAGGCCATCCAGGTCTACGGGGGCGCCGGCTATACAAAGGATTACCCCGTGGAGCAATATGCCCGGGACTGCAAGATTGCCTCCATATACGAGGGCACCAGCGGCATCCAGGCCATGGACATGCTTGGCCGCAAACTCGGCATGAAAAAAGGCCAGGTCTTTGGGGGTCTGCTCGGGGAGATGCAGAAAACCGTTGCCGCTGCCAAAAATCATGAAGAACTGGTTCCCCTGGCAGAGCGTGTGGAAAAAGCTGTCAACCGCCTGGGCGAAGTGGCCATGGGCCTTGGCAAAAAAGCCATGTCCGAGCAGATCAAGGTTGCATTTGCCCATTCCTGGATGTTTCTCGATGTGATAGGAGATATGCTGCTGGCATGGATGATGCTGTGGCGTGCCCAGACCGCGGCGGAAAAACTCGCCGGCAAGGTGAAGAAAAAAGACGAGGTTTTCTACCGGGGCCAGATCAAAACAGCGGAATTCTATATCCGCACCATGCTGCCCCTGGGCATGGGCAAGCTTGAGTCCATAAGCGACTGCGCGCCTGCGGCCATCGAAATCGAGGAAGCAGGCTTTGGCGGGTTGTAATCTCATAAAAATACAGTCAGCCCTGTGATGCATTTTGGTATCAAGGCCGGCGATGGTTTCCTCAGGCAGCATCGGCCCTGAAACCAGACCCGGCCGCAGGGCATTGACCCAACTTGAATCTAAATTGAGCGTTTCCAATTACCCAAAGGAGTCAGTCATGGCAGAGGAATTAAACATTCTTGAAATCAAGGACAATATTGCCACCATCACATTTAATCGTCCCCCGGCCAATGCCTGGAGCCTGGCAGCCATGGAGGATTTTGAAAAAAAGATCAATGCAGTGGAGGCCGACAAAACCGTGAGAGTGGTTATTCTCACGGGCACCGGCGACAAGTGCTTTTCCGCGGGTTTTGACGTCAAGGATGCTGCCAATTCCGCCAAAACCGGGCCCCTGGGCCAGAAACTGTGGCGCCGTATCGACCGGTTTGAAAAGCCTTTTATCGCTGCTATAAACGGTCACGCCTTCGGCGGAGGCCTGGAACTTGCCCTTTGCTGCCACTTCAGAATAATGGCAGATTCACCCAAGGCAAAAGCAGGGCTTACTGAGCTCAACCTTGGCATAATCCCAGGATGGGGGGGCACCCAGCGCCTGATGCGGGAGCTTGGGCGAAGCAAGGCTTTGGAAATGATTTTTTTCAGCAAACGTATTACAGCCAGCCAGGCTCTTGAAACCGGCCTTGTCCAGCAGATCGCGCCCCCGGAAAAACTTCTGGAAGAAGCCGAAAGCTTTGCAAAGGCCCTTGCCGCCCGTCCCCCTGTTGCCATGCGCTGTGTTCTTAAAGCAATGGCTGCAGGCATGTACGAAGGCATTGATTCCGGCCTGGAACAGGAAAGCGAAGGCAGCCGAATAGCTGCCGCCTCCAAGGACGCCACGGAAGGTTTTACAGCGTTTCTGGAAAAGCGCGAGCCTGTTTTCAAAGGAGAATAATTTCAGATAGTAAACAGCGATTCAGCTACCTGATGAGCATGACACAGGGCATGGGCGAAAATGGGGATATGTCAATAATTGCTTGCATTTTCTGCCAGATTCAGAAATATTAGAATCCTGATCATATCGGTGAACTTGTTTTGATATATTCATTGGTGGAAGCCCTGATGGAAAAAAGCGAAAAGGCCATTCTGGTGGCCGAAGATGTCCGTTCGTCGCGCCATGCCCTGGTCAGCATGATCAAAAAACAGGGCTTTGTCAGAATCTATGAGGCTGAAAACGGCAGGCAGGCCCTTGAAATCCTTGAAACTTGCAGTATCGATCTTGTTCTGCTCGATATCATGATGCCCGAATTAGACGGCATAGCCGTGCTAAATGCCATGAAAGCCGATGAAAAACTGCGGCTGGTGCCGGTAATCATGGTTACGGCCATTGATGACATGGACAGTGCGGTCAGCTGCATTGAACTGGGCGCGGAAGACTATCTTATCAAGCCGTTTAACCCAGTCATGCTCCGGGCGCGAATATATGCCAGTCTTGAAAAAAAACGACTGCGGGATATTGAAAAAGAATACCTTCGCATGTATGATTCAGCCACGGGCCTGCCAAACCGCCGTTATTTCATCAGGCGGCTCACAGAGCAGCTCCACCGCACCCAGCGGCACAGTTCTCTTTTTGGTATTCTTGAAGTACGCATGGGGCGATATCCAGCCATTTTCGGAACTCTTGGCCGCAAGGCCGGCGAATACTACCTTGCGGAGAGAATCCGGCAGTTGCGGGAAGTCCTTCCTGATGACGCAGTGCTGGCGCGCACCGGGGATCACACCTTTGGCGTGATGCTCTATGACCTGCCCTCTCCTGTTCAGGGCAATGCCGCGGCCAGGGCCATTTCCGAAACCCTTGCAAGCCCCATTTACATGGAAGGACACGAGTTTACCGGAAACGTGAGTGTGGGAGTTGCCTATAACGACCCTCCCTACACGAGTGCCGAAAATATGCTAAGAGATGCCGGACTTGCCGCCGGCAATGTGGGAACACGTTGCGGGTTTAAAATATTTGACGATACCATACACCAGGAAGCAATGCGCCGGCTCGAGATTGAGCCCGCCCTGCGCAAAGCCCTTTTGGACAACCAGCTGATAATGCATTACCAGCCCATTGTACTGTTAAAACAAGGCAAGATTACAGGATATGAAGCCCTGGTACGCTGGCAGCACCCTGAAAAAGGGGTGATAATGCCGGAGGACTTTATCCGTATTGCCGAGGAAACCGGCCTGATAATACCATTGGGTTCCTGGGTGCTAAACGAAGTATGCAGGCAGGCTGCAAGCTGGCAAAAAAAGGATGGGGCCTGTGGCAACAATCTGACAATCAGCGTAAATATTTCAGCACACCAGTTTACAGACCCGCAATTTCTGTCCGTGCTTCAGTCCGCGCTGACAGCAAACGGCATTCAAAGCAGAAGCCTGAGCCTGGAACTGACTGAAACCGCCCTGATTGAAAACAGCCAGCAGCTGATGGTGGTACTCGACGAGCTTCGCCGGCTCAATGTTGGAACATCCCTGGACGACTTTGGAAAGGGCTATTGTTCTTTGAATTATCTTCACCGCTACCCTTTTGACACGCTGAAGATCGATCAGTCCTTTATCCGGCAAATAGACTCCAACACCCGAAACCAGGCTATTGTGGCCAGCACCATTGAGCTTGCCCACAGACTGGGAATGCAGGTGATTGCCGAAGGCATTGAAAGCCGCCAAGAAATGGAAACTCTGAAGGGACTAAACTGTGAGTACGGGCAGGGATGGTTTTATGGTCAGCCCTGCCTTTCAGAATCTGTCTGACCCGTAGCAGAAATTTTCACGCCCGTTGCCACTGCTGAAATCACGCCTGCAATAAACACGGGAAACAACAACATGGCATGGGATGCCAAAGAAAATCCCGCAGCCACATCCTTTTCCACTCCGA
>JAABTZ010000143.1 GCA_011389605.1 Desulfobacteraceae bacterium | reverse complement strand
GTGTGCTCTTCCGATCTGGGCGAAACGTCAGTCTTATTAACAGGGAGGATTTAAAATGAACGCAGTAAAAGTTGCGGCAATTGTGCTGATCGTAGCCGGTGTTCTGGGGTTGGCCTATGGAGGTTTCACATACACCAAGGGTACCCATGAAACGAAACTGGGACCCATCGAGTTGTCGGTAAAAGATAAGGAAACGGTCAATGTCCCGGTCTGGGCGGGCGCGGGGGCGATTTTGATTGGCGGCGCACTCCTGGTTTTTGGGAGCAGGAAGGCATAGAGCCGCGGTCCTTTTCGGTTTGGAATCGATAAAAAAGTTTGGATACTTCCGGCTGCCGAAAACCGGCCGGGCCCGAAAGTATCCTTTAAAAGCAGATCCCCTGTTTTGACGCCACACAATTTTTTACGGGCGTCATCCGCCGACACTAATTCCTGAAATAGGGCCTATGAGCCCGAAGAGACTCAACAACCAGATAATAACAACAATAACCACCACAACATTTAAAATTGTTTTTATAGTTGCCTGCATCGGTATGTAGCTGTTAATCAGCCATAGAATCAACCCAACGACGACCAGAGTAACCACCAAATGAATTAACGGCATTGCTTTTCCTCCTTCTTAAAGTATTTTAATGCCTGTTTATTATTTTATTGCAACTTATACGCCAGTTTCCCGCCTGGCGGCAACATGGCTCCATCATCTTGATTTTTCAGGATTAATATGCTGAAACCCGTTTGCTTGCATCCATTAACGGCTAAACAAGGTGCCCATATTTAACCAGTGGTCAAATATGACTCTTTTTAATTCTTTCCTGTGTCACGATGAATGAAGAAAAAATATGATCGCGGCTTTCAGCTCATCACGATTAAGCCTCGCGCACGAGAACACCAAGGCCGGCGGCCTTCAGGGCAAAATTCAACAGCTGCTGGGTATCTGTTTCATTGTCAATTTCAAGCGCCTTGCCGGCAAGCCCGCGGACCTGCTGCATGGTAAAATTCCGAATGGTCCATTTAATGCGGGGCAGACTCGATGGGCTCATGCTCAGCCAATCGACTCCAAGGCCCAACAGCAGAAGAGCCGATGCCGGATCACCGGCCATTTCACCGCATACACCCACCGGCTTGTTTTGACGATGGGCTTTTTGGATGATATCGGCCACGACATGGACAACGGCAGGATGAAGATTGTCGTTGAAGCCTTGGACACTTGGATTGCTTCTGTCCACTGCCAGCAGGAAATGGGTGAGGTCGTTGGTTCCGATGGAGAAAAAATCGACCCGTGTGGCCAGCTCTGAGATGACATAAACTGCAGAAGGCACTTCTATCATGGCCCCGATGTGAGGTTTTGCAGCGGCATGGCCTTCAGCCGCGAGATCCGCATAAGCACGGTCCAGAAGGCTGATGGCCGCGTCAATCTCATGTATCCTGCTGATCATGGGAAAAAGGATCTGCAGATTTCCTATCCCGGCATTTGCACGCAGCAACGCCCTTAATTGGGTCAGAAAAATCCCGGTGTGATCAAGGGTGAAGCGTATCCCGCGCCGGCCCAGAAATGGATTGGTTTCAGCAATGGTGGAAAAAGGCAGATTCTTATCACCACCGGTATCCAGTGTACGGACCGTCACAGGTTTGGGCGCGAAGAATTTCAGCAGATCGCGGTAAAGCCGATACTGTTCATCCTCTGTGGGAAGGGTGTTGCGTGCGATAAAAAAATATTCCGTGCGGTACAGGCCCACGCCCTCATATCCTTTGGCGTTAACTGACAGCTCATCGGAGCCTACCCCCAAATTGACATGTATCGGAATCTGCATCCCATCCAGGGTTTGAGCCGGAAGGTGGCGCAGTGTCTCAAGTTGTGAGGCCACGGCCTGTTCTTCTTCCACGCGTTGCCGAAACTCATCGATATCCACCGCCGAAGGATTGACGCAGACCAGGCCCTGGCTGCCGTCTACCGAAAGGTTGCAACCTTCAAAATTGCCGATGACCAGATCGGTCAGACCCATTACGGCTGGAATGCCCAATGCGCGGCAGATGATGGCCGTATGGGATAAGGCCGATCCTTTAACGCTGACCACACCGGCCAGCCGGTCACGGGGAACGATTGAAATCTCAGAGACACTGACTTCCACGCCCGCCAGGATGCTTTGATTTGGGTATGTCCTGGACTCCGGTGAGGCCTGCTGTAAGTGGACAAGCACCTGGCGGCCGATGTTTCGGATATCTTCGGAGCGTGCGGCAAGGTATGGATCGTCCATCTTCTCGAAAACGGCCGCCATTTCGAAAATGGTGTCCCGCAGTGCGCCACGTGCCCATTGGCCGTTCCTGATGCGCGTCACCGCGCCATTGATAAACCTGTCGGATTCAACCATCATGATATAGCCATCAAAAAGGGAAAGGGTCTCGTCGGCCAGATTAGCGCGCATACGTTTCTTGCCGGCATACAATTCGTTTTTGGCGGCCATTACTGCCGCCCGGAAGGCTTGAACTTCAGATTCGATGTCCTGTGCTATGCGGTCTGGTGTCGACTGCAGGTCGGCTGGCTGAGAGAGCACAATATTGCCCATCGACAGGCCCGGCGCACAAGGGATTCCATAAATAAGCATTCTCCCGGGCAAAGGTTCGTTTAGCCGCCGGCTTAAATCCCATTTGGCCAGAAGGCTATGTATGGCTTCGCCAAGCTGGAAAGCAAGTGTCGTAAAAAATGCCGCATCGTCATTGCTGAAGCTGCACTTTTTAATCTTCTGTGCCACCAGAACACCGATTGTGTGGCCATGATAGACGATGGGTACACCCAGAAAGCCATGAAAAAATCCATTTCCGCTGTTTGATATGTCACGGAATCCGGGATGATCTGCGGCGTTGGGCAGGTTTATGACTTCTTCATGCAACGCCACCCATCCCACCAGCCCTTCGTTGCAGCCGGGCTCAACCTTGCCCGTCGCCTCAGACATCACGGGGTCAGCCGCCATGAGGATAAACCGATCGTTTTGTGTGTCATGAATATAGACAAAACATGCATCTGCATCCATAACAGAGCAGGAGCGTTTGACAACCAGCGACAGGGCCTCTTCTAAATGTGTCGTGTAATTGACCTCGTTTGCGATTTGTCTTGAACTTGTGATCATAGAGCCGGTTTTCGCTTTAGTAAAGGTCCTCTGATGGCATGGCGGTCGCAGAAATTTTTCACGCTTTTCAGCCTTTCTTGCAATTTATATTTTTATCACACAGGATATTCCCGAAGCATTTCATGGATGCCTTTGTGCATTTCATACCAGAACTCGTAGGCGGCGGTATGTTTGTCCCTGGTAAAAAATTCAACCCAATGGTCCAGCTCAGGATGACTGATTGCCTCGGTTTCTTTTTTATTTTTCAGGAATGTGGACACCATGTCCGTGTTGCGTTCCGATTCCCAGAACACAGATGCATTACGGCTGGTGATGCGGCTGGCGGTCATGTTTATGGAATTTAGAAACGCATCCTTTTTTCCGAAGATATTTTCAACAATATCGGGGATCAGCATTTCCGCCCAGGCACGATGAAATCGGCAGATTCCGAGGTTGTCGAGCATAAGTTCCTTTATCATGCGCCTGGCATTTTCCCTTCCCAATTCCCTGGGCGGCAGAAAATCACGGCCATAGTACATGTAATATTTGCCGGAAATGGCCATGGGCGCATAAGCACCGGGTGTCCAGTACTGGTTTGGAACCATCCAGCCCTGGCGGGCAAAGGCGTTGTATACAAACCGGTCAAGCACCTGTTTTCCTTTTTTTCGGGCAAGACGGCGTGCAAACTTCCTGGCGCCAGACTGCAGTGCTACACTTCCGCCTGGCTGGGTCATCTGATCCAGCAGCGCCATGCCCAGTTGGGCATTGTGCATGGAATCATTGACAACGTCAAAGTTGGTCATTTCCCATTTGGGGACTTTGTCCACCCCCAGGTCTTCGGGCATTATCAAACCATCATCTATGCAGTCCATGAGCCATGCAAGAGTCCCGCCCGCGGAGATGGCATCAAAGCCCAGGCAGTCGGCACGATGGTTGAGCTGTTCTGCGGCCCGCTGGTCAAAGATACCGCACAAGGGTCCCATGGTCTGATACGGTTCATAATCTTTTTTAAAACGGCCGTGCATTTTTTTGCAGACCGCAGCGCACGGTTCCCCGCAATTTTTCTGCTGCCTGGTTTCTATGGTCTCCTCATTGAACTGTTTGAGGTAGTGATCCAGAATAAAGCGTTGGTGAAGGTCTTGGCGGGCCTGGCGGCTCCAGTAAATGGTGCGGTAATTAAACGCCAGAATATCGCCGTCCATGGCGGCGTAATTGACTCCGAAAGTGCCGCCTGTCTTTAATGCCGGGTCGTAACGGTACTTGGTGGTGACCTCCATGTCCCTGGCCGCCATGCGCTGGTTGAATTTATCCTGGAACCATTGGTCGGCCACTGAGCGATCGCAAAAGTCCTCGTCAATATGGGTTCCGCCGTATATGATGCCTAAAAGGCCATGCTCCTGAAACAATTTGCTGCCAAAACCTCCCCTGCCGGCCCAGGTATCCACATGGGTCAGCATGCCCTTTTTCACCGGAGCCGACCCCACAGCTCCGAAATCCGAATCTCGTGCAGCCGGTCCGACAGCGAGCACCCGGGGATCTTTTTCATACCTGGGCGCAAACATCCGGATGGCTTCTTCCATAACGGCATACACCCCTTTGCCGCCCTGATCCCAGACATGTTCAGGCACGACCGGAACCAGTTCCACCTCGATTTCTTCGCCGTGGCTGCGGTTGAGGTACAAGAGGCAAGGATGCCGGGCTTTGCCCATGACACTGAGCATGTTGATGCCGAGGTTGTCAAAAACCAGGGCCGCCCCTCCCATGGAGGAGACAAAAAAACCGTGCCAGCACGGAGAGATGCCGGCGAATATCAACCGGTTGGACCCGGGGAAAACAGAGCCGGCCAGCAGACCGGCACCGATGGTCAGGGCGTTGTGTTTATAGGCAAGATGGATTCCCAGATCCACGGGGCCGAAAAAATCACCGACACGGTAGCGCTGCATGCGATAAAAGCCAGTGGCAGTGTCTATTATAAGCACTTTGAGTTTGTGTTTGTGTTTGTTATCAGACATCTTCAACTTTTCCCCGGTGTCTGCGCATGATAATCAGGCGCTGATAATTTTAAGCGAGTCGGCATGCATGTCCATGGCCGGTTCATTATCCAACAGGATCACTTTTTCGTTTTTTTCAACCATTCCGGCCCCGGCCAGAAAATTCATAGCCATATCTGTAAAGGTATTTGTTTTATAATCCAGACACACAGGATAAACCCCGTAAGACAGGGCCAGAAAATTATTCGTTTTTTCATCTCCGCCGCAGGGTAGTATCCAGCAGTCCGGTTTAAACCTGGAGATGAGGCCTGCGGCGTCCCTGCTTTGCCTGCCGGTAAGTATATAGCGCACGTTTAATGCGTTTGCAGATTCAACGGCGTTCAGGGAAATGATGTCTTCAACACGGGTGTTGCCGGAACCCGCACCCGTTCTGAAATATGCGGGCAGATCAGCCAAAGCACCTACAGCTTTGCGTTGCCGCTCTGCGGATGCTGCTATTTTAGCTATCATTTCAACAGTCTCCACGGGATATTTTCCTATGGCCGTTTCTTCGGACAACATCACCGCGTCTGTCCCGTCAAAAATCGCATTGGCCACATCTGATACCTCGGCACGGGTGGGCCGGATATTTTCCGTCATGGACAGCAGCATCTGAGTGGCTGTTATCACGGGCCGGCCCAAAAGATTGGCCTTTTTGATAAGTTTTTTCTGAACAGTCGGAACGTCTTCTATGGGGATCTGAACCCCCAGGTCGCCGCGTGCTATCATGATGGCGTCCGCAGCCGAAACAATCGCATCAAAATTGTCAATGGCCTCTGCCCGCTCAATTTTGGCGATCACATACGCGGATTGCCCTTTTTCCTTTGCAAAGGCCTTCACCTTGCATATATCCTCTGCTGTCTCTGCAAACGAGACACTAAAGGCGTCCACGCCTTGCCGGAGGGCAAAAGCCACATACCCGAGATCTGTTTCAGACACTGCATCGGCAAATATCTTTACCCCGGGAAAATTTAATCCTTTGTAGGAAAGAAGCGGGCCGCCGATAACCGTTCTGCAGAAGACATCCCCTCCGGATACCTTCTCCACTGAGAGCTGTATGAATCCGTCATTGAGAAAAATCATGCTTCCCGGAGCCACACTTTCGGCAAGCCTCTTGTAGTCAACGGGTATTTTACCGGACGTGCCCGCAATATCTTTGGTGGTTAAAACGACTGCATTTCCTTTTTCCAGCATGAGCGGCTCTTCCAGAAGTTTTCCGATTCTTATCTTTGGACCGGGAAGATCGGCCATAATCAAGCAATGACGTTGGAGTTTTGCCGCCACGGCTCGTATACAGCCAATATTCTCACTATGCCCCTGCAAGGTTCCATGGGCGAAATTGAGCCGTGCCACATTCATTCCCTGCAGAATCAAGCGCTCAACAACAGCTTCCGAACCGGAGGCCGGGCCGATGGTGCAGACGATTTTGGTCTTATAAGCCGGCAGTCTCATGGCAAAATAGCCGCACCTGATACAAATACCAGGATCAATATTGCTATGAATTTGGTATTTTTCATGCTGCCTCCTTGTCTCGATAAATGGCCTCTCTCATACCCCTGAAATCATGCTCTCATATATCCTTTCGGCATCTTCTCTCCTGCACAGTTCAGTTCCCGGAGTCATAACAGCCGCTGTACCGGCTGCCACGCCGAATAGAACAGATTCCCTGAGAGGCTTGCCCAGGGCAAGGCTCAAGACAATCCCGGCCACCATGCTGTCCCCGGCCCCGACCTTGCTGACGATCGGAACAGTCGGCGGCAGGAAGCGTTCGGATATCTCTTCTGAAACTATCAATGCGCCTGCTGCGCCAAGCGAAATGACCAGCACCTGGCATCGGCCGCTTCTTATCATTTTTTGGGCCTCTGCCCTGATCTGTGGCTCCTCTTTGACGTCCTTTCCGACCAATTCCCTGAACTCACGGACATTGGGTTTGATAAGATACACACCTTCCCGAAGCGCGTTGTCCATGGCTTCACCCGAAGCGTCGATGATCACTTTTGCTCCCCTGTCCTTTCCGATTCGCGCCACTTTTGCATAAAAGTCAGCCGGCACTCCCGGCGGAAGGCTCCCGCTGGCTACCAGATAATCAGGTGCGGGTTCTGCGGCTGACAAGAGATTAAGGGCCTGCTGCCATTCTTGTTTTTTAAACCCGGGTCCCGGCATTCCGAAACGATACTGCTGGCCGGAAGATTCCTCCAGGATGACAAGGCTTTCCCGGATCAATCCCTCAATGGCAAAGGGCCTGTGGTCCATGCCTTCCCGGTCCAGGAGATCTTTGAGTCTCTGTCCTGTCAGGCCCCCGGCGGGATATAGGAGCATGGATTCGCCCCCCAGTTTCTTAATGGCCCGTGAGACGTTCACCCCGCCCCCTCCTGGCTCAAAACGAGGAGGGGTGCAGTACAGCTTTCGTTCGGCTGTGACATGTGCGACACTTGAACTCTTGTCGATGGCCGGATTCACGGTCATTGTCACAATAGTTTTCATGAATAATCCTTGAATGTAAATCGGCTGTCAGATGTCATTGCGGGCTTGGCAGTCTTA
>JAABTZ010000142.1 GCA_011389605.1 Desulfobacteraceae bacterium | reverse complement strand
GCGTAACGCAGATATTGGACTTTTTACGAAGCCGTCATTAATAATATTTGAAATTCAAAAGCAGCTTGATATAGATGACGCAAAAATCAAAATCCGGCCGGACGCGAACGCCAAAGTCAGGCACGGCAAAAGGGCGAAGCACGGAAACCCGCAAGACAGGATCCTCAAAAACAAAGACGACTGCCAGGAAAAAAACAGCTGCCGCCGGCAAAAAAAAAGCCGCCGGTACATCAGGGGCGAAAAAGTCGGGAAAATGGGGGCTGAAATGGGACCTGCTGGTATTTTTGGGCATTGTTGCCATGGTGATCTCTATTGCCGCCTACTACCGCTTCCATCTCAAACCAGCACAGGTGGGCCATGAGAATTCCGTATCCACAAGTGCCCGGAGCCCTGCAGATCCTGTAAAAGTTATTCACCCCCAGACCGTGAAAAACGGTGTCAAGCCCGATTTTGAAGTTTTTCCGCCAAGAGGAGGAAGGGTTGCCGAACCCGAAGCCGTGCTTAAAATACCCCCGGCCGCAGACAGGGCGGACCGAAGGCCCATGGTGGCCATTATTATTGATGATCTGGGTTATGAAATGGATGTGGCCGAAAAATTTCTCTCCCTGGAAGGCCCCTTGACCTATGCTATCCTTCCCCTAAGTCCTTTCCACCGCGAAATTGCTGAAAGGGCCCACAGCCGGGGAGCCCAGGTTATGCTTCACCTGCCCATGGAGCCCAGGGAATATCCAAAGTCGGACCCGGGCCCGGGTGCGCTGCTTTCGGAAATGTCAGCAGATGAACGCATAGGTCTGTTAAAGGCCCATATCGATTCCATTCCCCATATTTCAGGAGTCAATAATCATATGGGATCAAAGATGAGTGAGGATTCAGCACAGATGAATCAGCTGCTGTCGATTATCAAAAAACGACGGTTGTTTTATATCGACAGCCTTACTTCGTCTAAAAGCAGGTCGCTGTCTTCGGCCCGCCTTTTTCAGGTGCCCTTTGCCCGGCGGGATGTTTTTCTGGATCATGAACAGACTCCTGAATTTATCCGCAGCCAGTTCAACCGCCTGGTGGCTGTTGCCCATGAAAAAGGCAGGGCCGTGGGCATAGGACACCCATATCCGATAACTTACCAGGTTCTTGAAGAAATGCTGCCGGAAGTCAGAAAAAAGGTGCGTCTTGTGCACGCCTCTGAAATCGTGTCCGACAAGGATTTATAGAATTGCTGCAATTGCTGTCCACTCGTCTTTTGTAAGAACTTCCAGCAGGGTAAAATTCCATTTTTCCAGTTCATCAATAATTAAATCCCTGCTTTGGACAACAATGCCCGAAGCGATAAAGATTTTTTCCCCGGTCAGCAGTTTGGGAATTTCCGGAATCATGGGCAGGATGGTTTGGGTCAGGATGTTGGCGACAACCATGTCAAATTTTTGATCGACCCCGGTAACCAGATCCCCGGTTCCAAGGGAGAAACGATTTGCGGAAATGTTGTTTGCCAGAAGGTTTTCTACGGCCACGTCCACGGCCACAGGGTCGCAGTCAATGCCGCAGAGCCGGCCTGCCCCGAGCTTTGCCGCGGTTACCAGCAAAATCCCAGATCCGGTGCCCACATCGAGAATGGACGCACCGGGCTTGAGGTAGCGCTCAATTAGCTGCATGCACAAGGCTGTTGTGGGATGGGTTCCAGTGCCAAAGGCCATGCCCGGGTCAAGCTCGATGACAATATCATCACCGGCGGCTTGAAAGTCTCTCCAGGAAGGCTTGACCACCAGCCGTTTTGAGATCCGGACCGGGTGGAAATGGGCTTTCCAGGATTCGGCCCAGTCCTGCTCATCAATATCGCTGTAGGTCACCAAACAGCTGTCGGCAATTGATGCCGGCAGACGGTCTATCTCATTTTTCAGATGTCTGCGGTTTTCCTCCAGCCGGTCATCGGCGCGGAAAAAGCCTATGACGGCGTTTTTTTCAGGCCTGGGCAGGGCGTTTTGAGCCCAGTCAATCTCCGGGTCTGTATCCGGGCTTTCCACAATCACCCCCTGAAGCCCCAGTCCGCAGAAAATATCGGTTATAATAGCGGCTGCAGATTCGGGATCTGATGAGTTAAATGTTACACGGGTTTGTATCCATTTCATTTTTTCTGCCTTTCTTTTTTCCTGTTGACCGGACTTTTTACGACTCCATCAATGTTTTCGATTCGATCAGCCGGTTTTAAGCGCTTGACGGATACCGGGGGAATTGATAAATATCCGTATATTATGGAAGGCGATTCCCGACGATACCAGCGACAGCGAGAGGCAATGGTT
>JAABTZ010000141.1 GCA_011389605.1 Desulfobacteraceae bacterium | reverse complement strand
ACCCGGGGGGTTAGCGATCCTAAAACCCTTGCGGCCATGCGTCGTGTGCCCCGCCATTTGTTTGTAAATGAAGCCCTTATGGATCAGGCATATAGTGATCATCCCCTTCCCATAGGCGAACAGCAGACCATTTCCCAGCCTTATATCGTGGCCATGATGACCGAAGCCCTCCAGATTGATGAAGATGACCGGGTCCTGGAAATTGGCACCGGTTCCGGATACCAGGCTGCCGTGCTGGCTGATATAGCCTACAGGGTCTATACTATCGAGCGCAACCGGATCCTTTATGAAAACGCGCGTAAAATGTTTGAAAATCTTGGCTATTATAATATCATTGCCCGATATTCCGACGGGACAATGGGATGGCGCGAGGAAAGCCCTTTTGATGCCATAATTGTGACAGCCGGGGCACCCGAGATTCCCAAGCCCCTGGTGGATCAACTAGCCATGGGCGGGCGCCTTATCATTCCAGTGGGCTCCTCTCTTTCCCAGAAAATGATCAAGCTGGTTAAGGACGAACAGGGTATCCACCGAAGCGAACTGGGCGGATGCCGTTTTGTAAGGCTCGTGGGCCAGTATGGATGGAGAGACATTTGAGCCGCCGGCCAGCTGATCCGAGCTGGAAATCCGTATTCATGACCTCTCCGGGACCCCGCTCCGGCCGTTCTGCTCTACTTCTGGCTATCAAGGGGGCATGCATGGGTGCTGCCGATACAGTGCCGGGAGTCTCCGGTGGAACCATGGCCCTGATTACAGGAATTTATGAGGATCTGCTGGCAGCTGTCAAGTCCGTGGATATCCGGATGTTTAAGCATTTGCTTTCTTTGGACCTAAAGGCAGCCCTGGCCGGCGTCCATATCCGTTTTCTGCTCTGTCTTTTTTGCGGCATCGGTATTGCCGTAATGAGCCTGGCCCGGGTGATGAATTATTTGCTCCATTATCAGCCTGTGCCTACCTGGAGTCTTTTTTTTGGCCTTATTGCCGCTTCCATCTGGGTCGTGGGCCGCAGGGTAGCCCTCTGGTCTTTTAGGCAGGCGGTCGCATTGTGTGTGGGAACAGCGGCCGCCTGGTTTATTGTTGGCCTGGTTCCTGCCGATACACCGGAAACCGCTGGTTTTATATTCTTATCCGGCATGGTGGCAGTATGTGCAATGATTCTGCCCGGGTTAAGCGGGGCTTTTATCCTTTTGATTCTTGGAAAATATGAATATATACTTGGCCTTCTTGAGAAACCGTTTATGCCGGCAAACCTTGGCATGCTTGCAATTCTGGCCGCGGGCTGTGCCGCGGGGCTGGCCGGTTTTTCCCGGGTGCTCAAATACGTGCTCGATAAATGGCCTGATAATGCAATTGCCTGTTTGACAGGGATGATGCTGGGATCCATGCGAAAGATCTGGCCCTGGAAAGAGCCGCTGGTAGTTGAGTCCATAGGCGGCAGACAGGTGGTGATCACGGAAGCAAATGTATGGCCGGAAGCGGCACTGTCCGAAATAATGATCCCCGCAATTCTTATGCTGGCCGGTTTTGCGCTCGTGATGATTATAGAGCGGATTTCACACCGGTCTTCCGCTGATTAGTCCGTAAGCTTTCCGTTTCCCAGTGATTTGTTAAAAGTTTCTTCGAGTTTTTTTTGCACAGCCGGCGGAACCATGCTTTCAATGTTTCCCCCGAACCTGGCGGCTTCCTTGATGATTGAAGAACTTGTAAATATCCATCGCAGCCCGGTCATCAAAAACACTGTCTGAACTTCTCTGTTGAGCCGTCGGTTCATAAGTGCCATCTGAAATTCGTATTCAAAGTCAGAAACAGCCCTCATGCCCCGCAAAATTGCCTGAGCATTGCGCTGTTTTGCATAATCCACAAGAAGTCCGTCGTAGGTTGCAATCTCAATGTTTGAAAAATTTGTCAGGGACTGGTTTAAAAGGTCCATGCGTTCTTCAACAGTAAACAGCAGTTTTTTTGCAGGGTTTTCAAGTATGGTGATAATAATTCGGTCAAAAATTGTCAGGCCGCGCTCTATGATATCCAGATGCCCGTTGGTGACCGGATCAAAAGAACCCGGATATATGGCAACTTTTCCCATGATTTTGTCCTTTTGAAAAAGGTTTAGGTGTCATAGACTCCCGGTTGCATCCGGGATTTCCAGGAACCGACTTTCTACGACACCATCAAACTTAAAAATCGCTCATAGGTACCATACTTGCAAGAAAGCTGACAAGGGTTTTTCCGTATTTGCGCTGATCCACACACCTGAGGCCGGCAGGATCGTCAGGCAGCGCATCGGCGGCTGCGTGCTCAATTATCACAAGAGCGTCTTTGGCAAGAACCCCGTCTTTGACCAGGTGCTTTAAAACCGGGGCAAGAGCCCCCCGGTTATATGGCGGATCAATGAATACCAGATCAAAATTTAACCGTGTTTGGTCCAGAAATCCTGATTCCTTTATAATGTCACGGCGCAGTACAGTTGCCTGATCTTCGGCCCGGCAGGCGGCAATATTTTTTTGGATAATTGACAAAGCCCCCGGATCTGATTCCACAAACACGGCCTGAACGGCTCCCCGGCTCAGGGCTTCTAAGCCAAAGGCGCCGGTGCCGGCAAACAGATCCGCCACCCGGGAACCGGCAAGTCTTGCTCCACAGATATCAAATATGGCTTCGCGGACTTTTCCCGAAGTAGGGCGAATTGTGCGATCCGGCAGGCAAGACAGCTTTCGGCCCTTGTTTTTCCCGGCAATTATTCTCATTTTGAGGCATTGGCAAGTTTTGTCATTTTCTGCTGCACCTTTTTGATACGTGATTTGTCGATACCCGTGATTTTTGCGGTTTCGGCAATATCAAAATTATGATCTTCCAGCTTTTTTATGATAAATGCCTGTTCAAATGCCTCGGTTGCCTCCTTTAGGCGCTGGTATGCAAACATTTTGTCGGCCTGAGAACGCGGTGCTTCAGCTGCCTCGTTGTAAGGGGCCGGAATGTCATCGACGCCAATTGTCTGGCCGGCCATTATGTCGAGGCGCTCCACGAGGTTTTTGAGTTCCCGTACATTGCCGGGCCATGGATATTGTTTGAGAAGATCAACGGCTGCGGGGCTCATCTGCTTTACAGGGGTGCGGGTATCTTCGGCGACCTTGGAAAGAAAAACCTGGATTAAGGCCGCTATGTCATCGCTTCGTTTGCGAAGGGGGGGAACGAAAATCGGGACCACGTTGAGCCGGTAATAAAGATCTTCACGGAATAGTCCTGCTTGAATGGCTTTTTTGAGATCCTTGTTTGTGGCTGCAATTACACGCACATCAAAGGGAATGGTGCGGCTGCCGCCCATCCTTTGAAACTGCTTTTCTTCCAGAATTCTCAGAATCGTGGCCTGGGGCTTTAGTCCCATATCCCCGATTTCGTCGAAAAAAAGCGTACCATTGTGGGCCAGTTCGAACTTGCCGTATTTTTTGCTCACCGCCCCGGCAAATGAGCCTTTTTCATGGCCGAGCAGTTCGCTTTCCAAGCTTTCATCATTTAGTGCAGCGCAGTTAACATCAACCAGGGGCATGTCAGAACGGGCTGAAAGCTGGTGGATGGTCCGGGCAACCAACTCCTTTCCCGTGCCGTTCTCACCGGTGATCAAAACCCATGCATCCGTGGGGGCTGTAATGCCGATCTGCTTTTTAAGCTCCATGGTGGACTGGCTGCTTCCCGTGATGGCATATTTCTCAATGGTTTTTTTCCTCAGAAACCGGTTTTCTTCCTCAAGCCGCCGGAAGTTTAAAGCATTGTTTATGGCCACGATAACCCGGTCAATATTGAGGGGTTTTTCAATAAAGTCATAGGCGCCCATTTTGGTGGCGCTAACCGCGGTTTCAATGGTTCCGTGGCCGGTTATCATTACCACCTGCACATGGGGATGCTGGCTTTTGATCTCCTTTAAGGTTTCAATGCCGTCTATTCCCGGCATCCAGATATCGAGAAGCACCAGGTCCGGGGTTTGGGTCTCCACGCACTGGAGGGCTTCATAGCCGTTTGTGGCGGTCATGGTCTCAAAGCCTTCATCCATAAGAATTCCGCTAAGGGATCTGAGAATCGACGGCTCGTCGTCCACGATGAGAATGGTTGGAAACATGATCCTTCCCTTGTTTCAAAGTTGAGGTTTTACGTTACACCGGCAGTTCAATTATGAATCTGGCCCCACGGGGATGATTGTCTTCAGTGATAATGGTGCCGTGGTGATCGGCAACTATGGTTGCCACGATCGCCAGTCCAAGCCCCATGCCTGATTTTTTGGTGGTAAAGTCGGGTTCGAACAGATATGGCTTTTCCGCATCGGAGATTCCCGCACCGTCATCGGCCACAGTGATCCGGACCTTTTTCCCCGTGTAATCCCAAGAGGCAGTAATGGCGATTTCCCCCCGGTCCCGGATGGCTGCAATGGCGTTGTCAATTAAGTTGATCATAATCTGTTTTATCTGCTGGCGGTCCAGAGATAGCATGGGCAGATCATCGGCGATCTTTACACTAAAGTTTATTTTAAGGTGCCCTTCCCGGTAGAGGGCCACTGATTCGTGAATTATGGGGCCCAGATCACAGGGTTCGGGACTGGCGGTGGGAAACCTGGCAAATGAGGAAAACTCATTGACAAGGTTGCGGATCAGATCCGTGTGGTCAATAATGGTCTGGGTGCATTCCTCAAAAACCGGATCATTGATCTGTTTTTGATACTTGCGCTTCAGTCTCTGGGCTGACAGCGAAATGGGAGTCAGCGGATTTTTCACCTCATGGGCGATTCGTCTGGCCACTTCCCGCCAGGCAGCCATCCGCTGGGCTTTTTCCAGTTCTGTCAAATCGTCGAAAACCATCACAATACCCATCTGAGTGCCGGCATCATCTTTTAAAGCATTGAAATTGACTTTAAGGGTTCGCCGCTTTCCATCAATTGTCAGGTTAAAAGACTTTGAGACACCGTCATCAAATTGGGTGGAAAAGTGCTCCATGATCTCTGCGGCCATTTTTGGATAAGGTTCTGCCAGCAGGTGTTTGTAGTTTTTCTTCAGAACGTCTGCGGCCCGGATCTGCAGCATTTCCTCTGCTGCTGCATTGATGGTGGTAACCAGGCCTTGTGCATCAAGGGAAATGACCCCTGCCGATACATTGTCGAGGACAATTTCCATGTATCTGCGCCGTTCTTCTATCTCCAGGTTCTGCTCGTAGAGTTTTCTGGCTGAAAATTCAAGTTCCCTGCGGTTGAAACGAAGCTCCCTGGTCATTTTATTAAAAGAATCCACCAGGATCTTCATTTCATCATCAGCTTCAACATTGATGGTGTAGGAAAGATCGCCTTCAGCCAGCTTGCGGGTTCCTTCAGCCAGTTCCATGATTGGGATGGT
>JAABTZ010000140.1 GCA_011389605.1 Desulfobacteraceae bacterium | reverse complement strand
GAGAAATTCGTTCTCCGGTGGCGGCCGGCGCATCAGCATGTATAATTTTTTATTTTAAGGAGGATATTTAATGTCTGTGTTAAAAAAATGCGTTTCCTGGCTGGCCGTGCTGATGGTTCTTTTCGCATTTGCGACCGGAGCTTCCGCCGCCAAAATGGAAAAAGTCATAATCGTGCAGCCCAACTTTCTTGTTCCCTGGCTTCCGATCTATATTGCCGAAAGACTGGGCTATTTTACGGATGAAGGCCTGGAAGTGTCATTTACAACAGTAATGGGCGGGCACAATGTACGCGCCGCGGTCATCAGCGGCAACGCCCACTTCGGGCTGACCGGCTATGAGCAGGTACTAAGTACATATGAGCACGGCAAAAGCTCGAAAATGATTATGACAACTACGCTCAAGCATCCCTGGTCATATATCGGCGCCAAAGGCGTAAAAAGCATAGCTGATTTCAAGGGCAAAAAGATCGACGGTGGCCTGGAAGCCTCTTCGTATCGCTCCTTTGCCCGGGCGGTAGTCAAGTTCGGGGGGCTGGATCCGGACAAGGATGTCTTTTTCGTCAATATCCCCAGGGGAACCGAGCTGGCGGCCCTGAAAAACGGCCAGGTGGCCGGTGTGCTGGGCATTGACATGATGAAAATCGAACTGCTGAACCGGGGCTTTCCGCTGCTGGCGGATATGACCGACGACGTCCAGCATAGAGAGGTTCTGGGCTATGATGTCTATCCCCTTTTTGTGGTTCAGGTCAATGACGACTACATTGAAAAACATCCTGAAAATATTCAGAAATTCACCAATGCCGTGGTTCGGGCCATGTACTGGCAAAAAGAAAATTCTGCAGAAATTATTGCAGAAACCGTAAGACCGCTCTTTGGCCAGACCGACAGGGATGTTTTCACGGAAAACATCAAACACAACTTAAAAGCGCTTTCCTATGACGGGTTTATGTCGGAAGAGGCCCACAGCGCTGCTGAAAAGTTCGGTCTGGAGGTAAGGTTCATCAAGGCCCCTGTTGAACGGGTTCATGTCGTAGATGAAACCTTCCTGAAAAAAGCCCATGAAAAAATAAGCCAGCCATGAGATCAGCGGGCATAGACATAGGCTCACGCACTATCAAGCTGGTCGTGGTTGATGATGGAGAAGTGGCTGTTCAAAAAAAACTTCCCGGCACCTACAACCCTCTTGCCACGTGCGATGAGATCCTTGAAAACGTTTCATACGATACCATTGCCGCCCCATTTTACTGGGCTGCTGAAGCGGTTATCGCCGAGACTACCTGTGACGGCAAGAAAAAAATGTTCGAATTGATTTCTTCCCGAAAACCGCTCCATGTCATGGATCTGCCGCAGCTCTGCGATGAACCCCAGGCAATTGACAACTGGGCGGTCATGATCAAAAAGCTTCAGCAATTTCTTGAAAAAACCTTCGAATATGAAAACGTGGGCTCAACAACACGAGATGGCATAGCAATCACCCTGGATTACAGCCCATTTGATTATGGTCACCTGTATCTTGATTACGGTTATGTGGATGCCACCTACGATCGGTTTTTTTCAGACGGAGAAGATCTTTCCGGCAAAACCCTGCGAAGCGTGCCCAAAAACATATATCCGGTTGGGCTCAAATAAAGATATATATCAGCGGCCGGATGATCAGCTGTGCTGATGGGGAACATCGCCGGCTTCATGAATATGGTAATGGGGATGGAGGCGGGCTGCATCGCCGGCGAACATGATCCGGCCTTCTTCCATTTTATAGATATTTTTTGTGGTGCGGGCCAGAAAATCGTATTCATGGGAGGCAATAAGCAGGGTTTTGTCAAGAGAGTTTAGTATATTAATAATCCGCTCCCGGGTAACGTCGTCAAGGCCTGTGGTGGGCTCATCCATTAAAAGGACTTCAGGATCCATGGCAAGCACGGTTGCCATGGCCACCAGCTTTTTTTCCCCCCCGGAGAGCCGGTAGGCGATTCGGTCTTCAAAGCCGGAAAGATGAAGCTCTTTGAGGGTTTTTTGCGCGATTTTCTTTGCCTCTGCTGTACTGGCGCCCAGGTTTAAGGGCCCAAAGGCCACGTCTTCCAGGACTGTCGGGGAAAACAGCTGGTCATCGGCATTTTGAAAGACAAGGTTGATTTTTTTGCGCGCCTGGCGGAAATCCTTCTCGGTTTCCACTTCCTGTCCCATAAGGCCAATGCTGCCTGATGTCCGGGGAACAAGGCCTAAAATAAGGTGGAAAAGCGAGGTTTTTCCGCTGCCGTTAGGGCCGATCAGTCCGGTCCGTGAGCCTTTTGGCAATTCAAAGCACAGATCCGAAAGAACATTTCGGCCATCGGGGTAGCTCAGAAAAATATTTTCCAGTTTGATCACTAAATTATCCGAGCCCATTCAAGCATCCCCAATCCTATCAAACCTGTTGTCATGGCCAGAATCCATGCAAGATCTCCTTGTTTTATTGCAAAATTGTGCAGGCATAAAAATTTTCCGTTAAACCCCCGGCAGATCATGGCCTGATGAACCCGCTCCCCGCGGGCAGCAGCCCTGACAAAAAGCATGCCCAAAAGATAGGCATATGTTTTATAGGTGTGCAAATCCGTTTTTGGGGTAAAACAGCGAATCCGGGCGGCCCGGAGCAGCTGATGGTACTCGCTTTCAATAACGAAAATATAACGATAGGTTATCAGCAGCAGATGAACCAGTTTTTGGGGTATATGCAGCCGGTCAAGGGCCTGGCCCAAAACAGCCACCGGCATGGTTGCCACCATGGCAATAAAGGCCAGAACAATGGCGTTGGATTTGATTGTAATCAGTGCACTCAGACAAATCCCTTCCCGGGACACGACAAGGGGCCCCATGGAAAAAACCGGTGTTCCCTCATATGACCAGGGAAGTACCAGCCAGATAAAAAGTATCAGGCCGTTGACTATAAACAGCCGTGTCAGCAACGGGCGAAACGGCAGGCGGGCAAGAACGGCAAGGACAATGGCCATCAACAGGGCAAGGCAAACAGTCGGAAAAAGATTGGATACAGCTGTCACCACGCTGAACAAGACGGCAAAAATAACCCGCAGCCGCGGGTCCAGAAGGTGGACCGGGCTGCTGCCAAAAGCAAAAATTTCACTGATCATATTAGTTTAAAATCTTGTTTCATTTTTTAATGGTTTCCGGTGCGCACATGGCTTAGCCCAAGTTTAGCCCAAGTTTAGCATGGACGGCTGGACTTTTTTCAAAAACGCCACGCAAAACATGGTAATAATGCCTTCAATGATCATAACAAAAAAATGGGCACCAACCAGTGCCGCAGATACTTCCCGAAATGCCTCGCCGGTGAGCACCAGGGCGGCGGCTGCAATCAGGGCCGATAAAAACACCGCTGCAGCGCCGCAGGCAAATGCAGCGGCCATAACAATGGTGTGATTCTTTGACAAAAATGGTTTGAAAATGTAATGGCACAAAACCGCCGGGGCGGCCATGATGATCGTGTTGACACCAAGGGAGGTGATGCCCCCGAACTGAAATAAAACAGCCTGCAGCAAAAGTGCAACCGCGATGACCGGAACAGCGGCCCAGCCCAGCAGCAATCCAACGATGCCGTTTAAGACCATGTGAACACTTACCGGCCCGATGGGCACATGCACCAGGGAAGCCACGAAAAACGCCGCCGAAAGCAGGCCCGCCTGGGGAATTTTTTCCGGTGAAAGCTTTCTTAAGCCCGCAGCAGTTGCCGCCACTGCAAAAATTGCGCCCCCGGTTAGCACCGGAGCCGATAAAATACCTTCAGATATATGCATTGCCCTAAGATTTCCTTTGCCTGACACAAATGTATGCCCAGTGTTAAAGACCCCGCCGCCACAGCGCCCACAACACATCCGGGCGCAGGGTTCTTTTCCAATGGTTATTTTCCGGCAATGGGGCCTGCGACAAAAAGCCCCAGCCATTGCTCATCGATTTCCGAAATATCTTCCAGAATATCCTTCAGGCTGCTTTTCAAAACCCTTTGCCGGTCTGGATACCCTGCATAGTAAACAATTGCAATGGGCAAATCAGGCGGGTAATATTCTGACATTGCTTTTACGACCCGCTCAACTGAACCAAGCGACATATACCAGACCATATTGGTTTTGTATTTGGCAAGGTCTTTGAGAATTCCGTCATCTTTTTCCCAGTTTTCTCCAAACAAGGACCGCGGCGAGGTAAGCATTATAAAACGGACATCCTCAGGGGTATAGGAGGCTTTAAGGGCTGCTCCTGCGGCATTGAATGCCCCGATTCCAGGAATCACTTCAAACAATGACGCATCAAATCCTTTCAGCAGGCGATGCAGTGTGGGACCGTACACACAAGGGTCTCCACCATCCATCATTACAACAGTTTTTCCCGAGTTGATCTGATCCATCACAAAGGCCTGAATCCTTTTTCGGTGCTTTTCCGTGTGCGCCTGCCAGGCCGGATAATCGTCTTTTTTCAGCTGCCGCACATCTTTGTCCATAAATGGTTTCCAGGGATCAAAGGCGACTTTTTCCGGATCAATATATTCACTGAACCGGTCAAAGCGCTTCGGAAGTCCGGGGGAAGTTAGATAGACATCGGCGTTTTTGACAATTGAAAGGGCTCCGGACGCTGTAAGATCAGGGCCTGCAGGCCCCATACCGACTACGTAGAATTTTCCCTTTTCTTCTTTTTCTGCGGCTGCGCAGGCTGCCAGAAGCAGGATCATCAGGCCGGCGGCGGCAATACTGCACAAACCCATTTTGTTTCGCATGATCAGATTCCCCGCAGTATGATAAAGAATTTATTTTTTCCGGGCTTTTGACAGATAGAACGCCAGAAACATATTTGCAATCAGGCTTATTCCCAGAATAATTGCCCAGAGGCGAGGCAGCCGGTCATGGGAGTGATCATGCCCATGGGCTTCGGAATGATCATCGGCAATGCCATCCAAACGCGTATCACCGTGGTTACCCTTTTCAATATCAACAACGGCTTTTACCAGATGCCCCGTCCCGTCATTGGCCTGGATACGCCACTGGCCGGGGGCATTGGGATAAAAGACAAATCTGCCGTTCATGTCCGTACGCCCGTTCTGGTACTCAATTTCATCATTTTCAGGAGAAAACACGAGGACTTCCGCATAGCGTATGGGCTCATTGTCCGAATAGACAAATTCCACGGCAATTGCCGATTCCGGATTCAATATCCGGTGGCCTGTGCCGTGGGCCGCTGCCGGGTGGGGCCCGAGCGCAAGTAAAAACAAAAGGCTAAAAATTAAAAAAACTGACCATATCATTGATTTCATGGTTTTACCTCAAATGTAAGAAAAGTGGTGAAAATTTCATAATCCTTTTGATCATCGCCTTTAACGTCGATCCGGTGCCTGGCATACAAAAGCACAGTGTCGCTGTCAGGCATGGTCAGAAGCGCCGTTCCGGCGGAATCGGCTGTCGCTGTGTCCCCGCTTTGCGTATATAAGGATATGCCTGGAAGCGGTTTTTTATCAAATATAACCTTAAAGGCAATTTCATCACCGGGATTTGCCCGCTGGGGGTCTTTCAGGGGGAGGATCTCAAATCGCAACCCTGCAGGCTTTTTGGCCGCATCAGATGGCGCAAACAGTGATTTTGCATAGTGAGTGGAAAAAAAAGCCGACAGCACAGTCAAGCCTTCTTCTTTGGCCTGCTTTTTTCCCATAAGCCGCTTGCCTTTTGTCGTGTTGACCCGGTAGCCCCATTTGCTGCAGGCAGCTACCATGGCCGCCTCTTCACCGGTTTTAAAAATCACCCTGTCTTTTTCATCAATTCGTTTAACCGGTATTGTTTGCCCGTCTCTGCCGAAAGCATTTACCTCCTGGACGCAATCCGGATCATAGGCATCTGCCCTGTCAGGCAGCACACCGCGGACAACCGCATACTGATTATCTGCGGATTTTTCAATCCAAAGGTGATGGGCAAAAGCCACCTGGCAGGTCATTATCATGAAAAGTGCCGCCAGAGCTGCTGTTTTTGGAATTGCCATTTGCTTAACTCCCTGATGTGTTTTACCTAAATTGAGCGTTTCAAATTTTTAAAAGCAATTAATTTTAAAGGATAACATCAATTTAGATTTTAAAAATCAAACCGGACGGAGCCATAATACAAAACCCCTTCGTTGAGATATTTTTCTTCATCCGTGAGGTTTTCGATGTTTAGCCGCAAAGTGACCCGGTCAAACAGCGTCTTCCAGATGGAAAGGTCCAGCGTATTTATACTGGGCGCCTTTTCAGTGTTCTGATCATCGAGATATTGGTCCCGGTCGTGCTGAAAAACCAGTGATGCGTTAAAATACTTTGGATTTGCATAGGTAAGACCAGCGCGGAATTTCTGCTGCGGCTCACCTGGCACATAATTGCCTTCAATCTCCTCATTGACATCGTCTTTGGCGATTTTGGAAATATTATAGGTGTAATTGAAAAAAGAAGACAGGCCGCGGCCGATTTGGTACTGGAATTCAGCCTCAATGCCGTGAATATCGACTTCATTCAGATTGTCGCGCTCGTATTCTCTGTATCTGACCCCATCGATTTCATAAGTGTTTACGGTTCTGCTTGCGATATAATCCTCGGCCCATGACTGGTAAAAGGTGATTCTGGCCCAGAGGCTGTCTAAAAAATATCGTTCCGCGCCGATATCCCAGGCGATAATTTTTTCGGGATCCAGGTCCGCATTTGATGAGGTTAAAGAGGTTCCGCCGCCGCGAACATGTGTTTTGTATAATTCAAAAACGCTGGGCGGCTTAAATCCGGTTCCTATTGATGTTCTTACAGTTGTGAGTTCATCTGCATGAAACACAAGCCCTGCTTTGGGGGAAAGCTGCTCCCAGGTCTTTGAAGAATATTGCCTGTCATATGGGTCTATTCCCCGGGGGGCAGTGTCTGATTCAGCACCGTCATAGTTGCGGATGTTGTCATAGCGAAGCCCGGCATTGGCTATAATCCTGCTTTCCAGAAAGCGGGCGGTAATATCCATGAAAGGAGAAATGCTTGTCTGGCGCCCGGTTGCTTCAACCTCTCTGTTGCTGTACAGATACTCTTCTTCATAGTCCATGTAAATCTGTTTGTAAGCAAGCCCTGTGGTAAGCGTGGCGGTCTGAAACAACTGTGCGGTGTTTTGCAGTTCAGCTCCCCAGACGATGTTGGGTCCCAGTTTTTCCTCGTGATCCGGGACAAACTCCCCGGCTTGCCTCTTGTCAATGTAGGCGGTTTTGTCGCCCCGGTTCAGATAGACATTGCCTGACCAGTCCGTTAGATCTCCCTGATGGGTAAAACCAAGCCGGTATTGATCCAGTAGCATCTCGTCATAAAAATAGTGCCTTCCCTTGCCCATTTCCTGGTCGTATAAAAGCGCTGATAAAGAAATATTTGTTCTGTCGCCCGCCATATATGTGGCTTTTCCAAACCCTTTCAAAGAATCGCGATGTCTTTTGGTTGTATACTCCTCGATTCCTTCGGGGTCCACCATGTAAAATCCGTCGCTTTGCGCATAATCTGCCGAAACCAGAAAGCCTGCATCGGATATGGTCTGGGAGTGAAACGCGGAGGCGCCATAGGTGTTACCGGAACCGGCTGTTGCCTTAACGCTGCTCTGCCTTTGTTTGGCAGGATTTTTGGTGATAATATTGATAACCCCGCCCAGCCCTTCAGAACCATAAGCAGCCGATGTGGGCCCGCGCACG
>JAABTZ010000139.1 GCA_011389605.1 Desulfobacteraceae bacterium | reverse complement strand
GTAGATAATAACCATGGGCACCCCCAAAATGGCCGCCTCAAGAGTTACAGTACCGGATGCAGCCATTACCAGGGTGCACTTTTCCAGCACCCCGGCAATTTTTCCTGACTGCAGCTTAATATCCAGAATATCATGCCAGGGGCGCAGCCACTCCTGAAACCATTGCGGATCAATACCCGGTGCCACGGAAACTACAAATTCAATCCCAGGCAAATGCTCATCCAGTTTTCCGGCCGCAGCCAGCATCACAGGCAGGTTGCGCCGGATCTCGCTTCTGCGGGAGCCTGCAAGCAGGCCCACTGTAACCCGGTTTTCAGATCCCGTGGATGGCTGCATGGCACTTTTTGTCTCGTCTTTTGCATAGTGATCCAAAAGAGGGTGGCCCACAAATGTTACAGGAACCTTCCATTGCCTGTAAAAATCAGCTTCAAAGGGCAGGATAACGGCCACATGATCCACATACCGCTTAATTTTCTTGACCCTGGACCGGCGCCAGGCCCAGATCTGGGGGCTGATGTAATAAAGCACCTTGATACCCCGTTTTTTGGCAAACCCGGCCATGTGAAGATTAAAATCAGGAAAATCTATCAGTATTAGAAGGTCCGGGGGCCGGCGTAACATTTCCCGCTTTATGCGGCCGGCTTCCCGCAATATAACCGGCAGTCCGGAAAAAACCTCGGTTATCCCAACCACGGAAAGCTGCCCGGCATCAACGATGATTTCAACGCCTGCAGCCTTCATGCTGGGCCCGCCTATACCGCAAAAACAAAGATTTGGATCTTTTGCCCCCATCTCGGCCACCAGACGCGCCCCGTGATGATCACCGGAAGTTTCCCCGGCAATTATCATGACCCTTTTTTCCGGCAGCTGTGTTTTTGCCATTGGGTCATCCTTTTATCCGGGCCATGGCGCTGTTTATCTGGCCGATAATATCCACGGCTGTCCTAAGGGCATTTCGGCCCATGCCGCCTGAAACCACGGGTGCTCCCCGGCTGGCCACCACGTTTACAAATGAACGGATTTCATCGGCAAGGGCATCGGCTGAATCAAAGGATTGCTGCTCCATTGTCATGCCCGGAACAGGGCAGGCTTCCTGCCCGCCGCCCGGGCGGATACTGGTTATTGACCGGTTTGCAAAATCAATGGAAAAATAACCGTCCTGCTGGAATATCCGGATTTTACGCTCGTTTTTATTGGCAATCCGACTGGCTGTGACATTGGCCACGGCATTGTTTTCAAATTCAATGTGGGCGTGGGCAATATCCACCTGATCGGTTACCACAGGAGCACCAAGGGCATGGCAGTAACGAATGTCTGCTTTTGCAAAATTTAAAATCAAATCGATGTCATGAATCATCAGATCATGGACCACGCTAACATCCGTACCCCGGGGCTGGTAAAGACTAAGACGCTCACACTGGAAAAACAGAGGATTGCAGATCCGGTCGCGAATCGCAACCACTGCAGGGTTGAAACGCTCCAGATGGCCCACCTGGATAATGCAGCCTTTTTTTTCCGCCAGGACAATTAATTCATCGGCTTCGGCAACAGTACGGGTAATGGGTTTTTCAATGAGCACATCAACGCCCTGTTCCAGAAAATCCTTGGCGACTTTAAAATGAAGGTGGGTTGGCACAGCAATGCTGACTGCATCCACCTGTCCGAAAAATTCACGGTAGTCGGCAAATGCCGCTGATCCGACCCTGTTACTTACCTGGCCTGCATGATCCTGATTTGTGTCGGCCACACCCACAAGGGTGACATCGGACATGGCAGCATATTTTTCCGCATGGAATTTGCCCAGATAGCCCACTCCCACAACCGCGGCACGTATTTTTTTTTCTGAACTCATAATTTTTATGCTCTCGTAAAAAGTCGGTTTTCAGAAGGCTTTATAAAAAGTTCAAGATCAAGGCTTGCGCGATTTTGAAGAATGCAGCGTACTTAGCCGTACGTAGAATTCTGAAAAATCGCGCATAACGCAGATATTGGACTTTTTACAAAGCCGTCAGGATTGATCTTTTACATCCCCGAAGCGGGCTTCTATGGATATGGCATATTGATCAGCCAAGTTTACCATTTCCTCCCTGTCAAAGACAACTGAGCGCCCGGCTTCAATGACCAGTACGCGGGCGCCG
>JAABTZ010000138.1 GCA_011389605.1 Desulfobacteraceae bacterium | reverse complement strand
CATGCATGGTCCTGATAGTTTGTGAGCCAACAGCCGGCACGTCAAAACGAAAATCCTGAATAGGCTTGCACACCTTTGCAACAACGGAATTTCCCCGGCCAAGGCTTGCTCCCCTGCCAATGGTTGCATCAGTTCCGTCTATGGCCTCCACTGCCAGCACAGATCCGTTTTCCACCACTACACACTGGCCTATATCCAGCCTCCCGACGGCCTTGGCCATCTGCCAGCCAAGGACAATATCGCCCTGCTCTTTTTTTGTGGGTTTGCGCATAGTCCAGCATCCGGCCGGTGCCAGAAGCTCTGGCAACAAAAAAGTTGAGGCGCGAACGGCAATGCCCTCTTTTTCAAGCAATCGGGCAAAGGCTCGCAGCAGCCGGTCATCATGGGTGTCTTTGCGCACAGAGGCAAGCATGGAGAGGGCTTTGATATCCGGCCGGATCTCTGAGATGGCCGCGGGCTTATGAATGGCGCCAACCATGACCGCCGAGCCGACCTCATGCTTGTGAAAAAAGCGAAGCAGACCACCCACCTGGCCAAGGTAAAAAGTTTTCATGGCTGCCACGTGATCTGCCAGTGCCGGATCAGTTTCCCTGTGGTAGGCGGCTGCATAGACCTTATAGCCACTTGCGGCGGCCTTTTGGGCAAACAGGATCGGAAACGGCCCGCTGCCCGCAATAAGTCCGATCCGCTTTTCAGCCAGTACCATAAATTTTTCTCGTTTTTTTTACGCCTTACCGGGTAATGCCCCGCTGGGTATTTCTTATGAAATCCACTAGTTTGAGCACTTCAGGCGTGTTTTCAACCTCGGCCAGCACCCGTTCGACCGCCTCGTTGACAGTCAGCCCGATGCGGAAAATAATACGGTAGGCTTTTTTGAGCTGAGCAATGGAGTTGTCGGAAAACTTGTGACGCTGCAGACCCACCTTGTTTAACCCGTGAAGATTGGCCCGGTCCCCGGCAGCGATAAGATAAGGCGGGATATCCTTTACCACGGCGGTTTTGCCGCCAATGTAGGCATAATCACCGATTCTTACAAACTGATGAATTGCCACCAGCCCGCCAATGATAACATGATCTCCCACCACAATGTGGCCGGCAAGGGTTGCGTTGTTGGCCATGATCACCCCTCTTCCGGTAATACAATCATGGGCCACGTGGGTGTAGGCCATTAAAAAATTATCCTCACCAATACGGGTGACCCCGCCTCCAAATTCCGTGCCCCGGTTAAGGGTGGCAAATTCCCGGACAATTGTATTGCGTCCGATTTTCAGATAAGTCACTTCTCCCCTGAATTTAATGGCCTGGGGAACAGCGCCGATCGATGCGTACTGGTAAATCTGGCAGTCAGGCCCGATATCAACGTATGGATCAATGGTGACATGTGATCCGATCCAGGTTCCTGATGCAATGGATACATTGGCATTTATGATTGAAAAAGGACCGATCTCTACATTTTCATCTATTTCCGCCTTTGGATCTATAATCGCAGTGGGGTGTATCATTTTATATCTCTGGTTTTGGTTTTAATGGTCTTGTAAAAAATCTTTTTTACTTTTGCCGCCGGGATCTTTTTCAAGACTGTCCAGGCGCCGCTGCAGGTCTGCCACCTGTTTTTTTATTTCAGGCAGGCGGCTGACGATACGCTGAACCCGCAGCCATTGGCCATGGGGCATTTCCGGGGTGCCCGACACAGTCTGCCCAGTGGCCACGTTTCTGACAACACCGGCCTGGGGCCCGATCACTGCATTGTCACCAATGGTCAAATGCCCGCCGATTCCTGCCTGGCCGGCCACGACAACATTTTTACCAATTGTGGTGCTGCCGGCTATACCCACCTGTGCAACCACAATGGTATGCTCACCAATGGTTACGTTATGGCCTATATGCACGTGGTTGTCGGTTTTAACTCCCTGCCGGATAAGGGTCCGGCCAAAAGTTGCGCGGTCAATGGTGTTGGATGCGCCGATTTCCACGTCATCATCGATTTGAACAATTCCGGTTTGGGGTATTTTAGAATGCCGGCCTTTTTCATCCGGGGTAAAGCCGAATCCGTCAGCCCCGATTACCGTACCCGAACCAAGGATCACCCGGCAGCCGATCACGCAATTTTCCAGAACCGACACATTGGGCAAAATAACCGTATCGTCTCCAATACTTACATTGTTGCCGATAAAGACCTGCGGATAAATCACCGCCCGGTCGCCGAGCTTAACGCCGTCTCCGATAAATGCAAGGGGAGCCACGGCAGTACCGGCCCCGCATACAAAGTCATTTCCTATTGCAGCCCTGGAACTTATGCCGGAAAAAGGATGATTTTCCGGATAAAAATGCTGCATTATCCGGGCAAAAGCCAGTCTTGGATTGTCAGACAGAATAACAGGCATTGCCGCAGGATCTGAAAACTGCCTTGGCACAACCACCGCACCTGCCCGGCTGTCTTTTACCCGCCTGCACATCCCGGCATTGTCGGCAAAGGTTACAGCCTCTGGTCCGGCCTGGTCAAAAGGCATGGCGCAAGTCACTGTTTTATCAGGATCACCAAGGACATCATCCACATGACCGGAAAAAATACGGACCAGGTCCGCGAGTCTAACAGGCTTCATTGGTCACGGCTCCGGGGCAGCCTGCTGCCTTTTTCTGTGCGGGACTACCGGCTTTATGATTCAGAGCTGATCTCATTATACTTTCTTATGATCTGATCAGTCATATCAATGGTGCCCGGATAATAAACAGCCGCGTTTTTTTCAATGATCAGAAGGTAGCCTTCTTTTTTGCCGATTTCTTCAGCCAGTTTCAGGATTTCATCCTGGAGTTTTCCCACCATTTTGGACTGCAGCTGCCGGAATTCCGTCTCATATTCTTTTTGCATAGACTGCAGATCATATTTTTTTATTTCCAGCTCCCGCTGTTTCTGCTGGCGCTTTTCCTTGCTCATGACCATGGCGTCTCTGGCAAGCTGCTTGTCAACCTCCTCGATCTCCCGGGCCAGTTCCTGGAGCTCTGCTTCCATTTGGCGCCCCTTTTGCTGGATCTCGCCCTGGACCTTTTTACCGGCCTCGGATTCACTTATCACCTTCTGAAAATCGATTACCCCGATTTTAGCCACATCCGCGGCCCCGGCAGGTCCTGCCACAAAACACAGACACATAAGCATCGAAATCAAAAGTATTTTAATTGCCTTCATTTATCCCCCTTTAACTCTGATATCCATAGCAACAAAAAAAATTAAACAAACTAGAATGCCCCGCCAATGGCAAATTCCCATCTTCCGGAATCCTCAATATAATTGCCGTCTTCGTCCTTCCTCCGGTCAAGCACATAGCCGCGCTCCAGGCGTATCGGACCCATGGGAGAATACCAGCGGATTCCAAAACCTGCACTTTCTCGCAATTCTCCAAGATCCACAGAGTCATCTTCCCCAAACACATTACCTGTATCATAAAAAAGGAGTCCTGTTAAACCAGCTTCTTTGACCAGCGGAAAAATAAACTCCACATTGAACTGGACATACTTTTCCCCTCCAACCTTGTTTCCCTCATTGTCAAAGGCGCTGACATCCCGCCAGTCGAATCCTCGCAGGGAATTGATCCCGCCAAGATAAAACCTTTCGTAATCAGGCAGATACTTGCCGCCTGTTTCCTTTACATACCCTCCCTCGGCATGCAGAAAGCCGACTGTACTCCAGAACAGCGGAATATACTGGCCGAGTTCGGCACCGGTTTTGACAAAACCCACATCTCCGCCCAAACCGGCATACTCAAGACTGATCCTGTGCCGGCCGCCTTCCGATGGGTTGATTATCCTGTCCCGGGAGTCATAGACCAGGCTTGTGGACACACTGCTTTCAATATAGCGGCCCTCTTCGATAAGGTGGGCATACTCTTCATTGATATTATCCACCTCGCTGATATCGTAGGCATAGGAAACATAACCCCGGAGATAGTCATGAAGGGGATAGCCGAATCTAATCATTCCGCCCTTGCTGTCGCGCTCGTAATCATCATAATCCCGCTCCCAGTTATAGGCCTCCCCTGTTGCAGACAGAGGGATGTCAAAAAGCCACGGCTCTGTAAAAAGAAGCCGGAACTGGCGGGATTCGCTTCCGGTCTGCATCCGCAGTTCAATTTTCTGGCCCCGGCCAAAAAAATTGCGCTCAGAGACAGATCCCATGACATACATTTTTTCAACCGCGGAATAGCCTGCCCCGAAAGTAAAACTGCCCGTGGCTTTCTCAGTTACATCGAGATTTAAAACCATCTGCTCCTCAGATGAGCCCTGAAAGGTCTGGGCATTTATATCTTCGAAATAATCCAGGCGGTAAAGGTTTCGAATGGAGCGTTTCAGTCGGCTTGCACTGTATTTTTCCTGCTCATGGACATCGAGTTCCCGGCGGATGACCTTATCCCTGGTTTTGGTGTTTCCCTCAATGACGATTTTTTCAAAGTAAACAGGCTTATTTTTCCGCATCCGGAAAACAATGTCCATTACATTTTCATCCGGCCTTTTATTGATACCCGGGCGCACATCGGCGTTGGCATAACCCTCATCGGCATAAATGTCGCTTAGCCGTATAACGTCGTTTCGCAGCACCTGCCGGTTGTAATATTTCTCCTGATCAATGGATACGCTTTGAGCAAGTGTTTCAGACGGTTTGAGCAGTTCACCTTCAAACCGCACCTGGCCGACTTCAAATCTGGGACCTTCATGAATCTTAATGGTCACGTAAATCCAGTCGCCTTCGTAGTCTATGACAGGCTCGGCCACCCTTGCATCTGCATATCCACTATTGTGATAGTGGTCCTCTATCCGGGCGATATCCTGGGCCAATTTCTGCGAATCCAGATCACCGGCAGTTGTCAGCCATGAAAAAAAACCCTTTTTCTTGGTTTTCATTATCTTTCTGATCTCTTTATCGGAATATGCCTGGTTGCCTTCAATAAGAATTTCCCTGATACGAACCTTTTTGCCCTCCTCAATGACAAATTCCAGATCTGCCTGGTTGTGGTCAAGCTCCCGGAGCTGGTAGTCCACTTTTGCATTGTGATAATTCTTCTCTTTATAAAACGATTCGATAGCCTTTATGTTCCGCTTGATCCGGAAAATATTGAGGATGGCACCTGTTGAAATATCGAGATGCTCCCGCAGATCCTCCTCTTCAAAAAACCGGTTGCCGGAAAAGGAAATATTGCGAAGAGTTGGCTTTTCCTTGACCGTGAAGACAACTATATATCCATCCTCCTGCTCCTCGGAGGCCACCCGCACATCATCAAAATAACCCATGCGGTAGATCGCTTCCAGGTCAGAGGATAGCTGCTGCTCATCATAGGGGCTGCCCACCCCGGTCTGAATGACCCTTTTGACCGCATCGTCTTCAATGCGCGCATTGCCCTCGATAACAACCTGGATAACATCTTTGGCCGAATCTGCATTGGCATTGATTGCCATTAAGAAACCCGCAACAATAATTACTGTGGAGACAGCCGCACGCATGGTCATATTATTTAGTCTTTCCCGTTTCATTCTGTCTGCTCAAGCCTTCCGTCGACAATGTGCATTTTCCGCTC
>JAABTZ010000137.1 GCA_011389605.1 Desulfobacteraceae bacterium | reverse complement strand
ATAACTGCCAGCAGGGCAGTGCCCACGTCTGCAAACACGGCCGCCCACATGGTAACCAGGCCTGCTGCGCCCAGAACAATAAACACCGCCTTAATGGACAAGGCCAGCCCGATGTTCTGCCAGACAATCCGCCGGGTCTGCCTGCCTATGGTCACGGCATCTGCCAGTTTGCGGGGGGAGCTGCTCATAAGCACCACATCGGCTGTCTCAATGGCCGCATCCGATCCTGCAGCTCCCATGGCTACTCCAACATCGGCCCGGGCGATTACCGGGGCGTCATTGATGCCGTCGCCCAGAAAAGCGATTTTTCTGCCATGGCCGGCCCTGGCCTGGATCTGTTCGAAAGCCGACACCTTGTCTTCGGGCAGAAGATCTGCAAAATATCCGTCGAGTCCCAGAATTCCTGCAACCTCGCCGGCCACGGCCCCATTGTCGCCGGTGAGCATTAGGATCCGGGCTACCCCGTTTTGGCGAAGGCTTAAAACAGCCTCATGCGCGTCTTTGCGGATCCTGTCGCTTATCACCACATACCCGGCATAAGCGCCGTTGACCGCCACGTGCGCCGTTGTGCCGTTTTTCCCCTGATAACCATCTAAATGGGCAACCCCCTGATCCGCCAGGTACCGCCTGGAGCCCACCAGGACGGTTTTACCGTCAATCCGGGCCTCAACCCCGGAGCCTGGATTTTCCGAATGGTCCAAAACACCA
>JAABTZ010000136.1 GCA_011389605.1 Desulfobacteraceae bacterium | reverse complement strand
CCGGATCCAATACTTCGCCGTTTTGGGCAAAGGCGGTTACGATTGCCCGTGCAATGGGATGATTGGAAAACTGTTCTGCCCGGGCGGCAAGGGCAAGCACCTGCTTTGGACTGTAGCCGTTTGTGCCGGCCACGTCATTGACCTCAAAAACGCCCTCCGTCAGGGTGCCGGTTTTATCAAACACCACTGTGTGCAGTTTTGCCAGCACATCCAGGTAATTGGATCCCTTAACCAGGATGCCGTGTTTCGAAGCCCGGCCGATGCCCCCGAAATACCCCAGGGGAATGCTGATGACAAGCGCGCACGGACAGGAAATCACCAGCAACACCAGGGCCCGGTACACCCACTGCTCAAGGGTGGCACCGTCAACTAACAGGGGCGGAACAAAGGCGATGGCCGCGGCAGCTGCAACCACCGCCGGGGTATAATAACGGGCAAACACGGTGATAAACTTTTCCGTGCCTGACTTCCGGGCTGCGGCATTCTGCACCAGCTCCACCATCCTGGCAATGGAGGACTGGTTGTAGGGCCGTGTTACTTCCACTGTCAGGGTCCCGGAAAGATTGACCCCGCCGGCTAAAACCTCGTCGCCGGGCCCGATTCTTCGGGGTACGGACTCACCAGTGAGCGCGGAAGTGTCCACCTGGGATGCACCCTCGGTGATTTGACCGTCCAGAGGAATCTTTTCCCCGGGTTTTACCAGAATAAAGCTTCCCACGCTCACCGTCTCTGGGGCCACCGGGGTAACTGCCATATCTGTTTTCAAATTCGCCGTATCCGGACGCTGTGCCAGCAGCGATGCAATGGATCTTCTGGAGCGCGATACAGCCAGACCCTGGAGAAACTCTCCGGCCCGATAAAAGATCATTACGCCCACTGCCTCGGAAAAAGCGCCAATGGCCATGGCCCCGATAGTGGCAATGGACATGAGAAGGTTTTCGTCAAAAAATCTGCGCTGCACCAGGGTCCGGCCGGCTGCGGCCAGCACCCGGGCGCCTGAGGCAAGATAGGCGGCCCCTGCCAGAAAATAAAACACGCCCGGCGGCATTGAAACAATGCCGCCGTATTCCAAAAAAAGCACCCCGGCAAACAAAACTGCCAAAAAAACCAGTTTTGTAACCTCCCGTCGGGCATTGAAACCGGCAGGCTCCGCAAAGACATCTCCGTGGCCGCACCCGCACGACTCACAACACGACGGTTCTGCTGTCTGCGTCTGCTGAAGAAAGGTTTTCTGAACAGTTTCAGACATGACAATTCCTTTTTTCATTAATCTATGCCGATTCCCTGACATGCTGCATGCCCAGTTCCAGCACCCGGCTGATGTGATCGTCATCCAGGGAATAATAAATCACCTTGCCATCCCGCCGGTATCGGACCAGGCGGGACTGCTTTAAAATGCGGAGCTGCTGGGACACTGCGGACTGCTTCATGTCCAGAAGCGCGCACAGGTCGCATACGCACATTTCCGATTCAGACAGCGCCCACAAAATCCTGATGCGCGTTTTGTCCCCAAAGATTTTGAAAAATTCTGCCAGCTTTCCCAGGTCCTGGTTTTCGGGCATGGCCGCCTCCACCCGCTCCAGGATTTCGTGATGTATCACCCTGACACTGCAGATTTCCGCGATGGCTTGTCTGCCTGGCTCAGTCATTTGTCCCCGTTTCTTTCGGCGGCCCCATTAGGCGGCCGGCCTGGATGGTTGATTAATAAATTATCATATGATTATTCGCTAATATGATGATACCTGCATGGCTTGTCAACATTATTTTGTAATTTCTGAAAAGTATCGCTCAGACAGCTTTGATGCACTCGTAAAAATTCGCTTTTATACGGGTTTGTTTGACAACAGGGACAAAGGCTTTTATCATAAATTTACAAACTATTAAAAAGTCTGATTTCAGATGGGGCCGTAAAAAGTGCAAAATCAAGGCTTGCGCGATTTTGAAGAATGCAGCGTACTTAGCCGTACATGAAATTCTGAAAAATCGCGAGTAACACAGATATTGGACTTTTTACGGTTCCATCAACCTTAACCAGAAAGAGGGATCGTGTGGTCCTTGTCATCGGCGAAATCCTTGTGGATATCTTTCCGGAATACCGGCGCATCGGCGGCGCTCCCTTTAATTTTTCCTACCATCTGAGGCAGGCCGGCCTGCCGGTATGCTTTATTTCACGCATTGGAAAAGACCATACCGGAAAAGAAATTTCGGCCTTTCTTCTGGAAAACAACTTTGACGCCGGCAGCATCCAGACTGACGATTTTCGCCCGACCGGCCGCGTGATGGTTTATCCCGAAACCGGCGGCAGTCACAGGTTTGAAATCATCAAAGATACCGCCTATGATCACATTCAGCTGCCCGACTCACCGGAGGCAGTAACCGGCCAGATTCCCACACTGATTTATTTCGGCACCCTGGTGCAGCGCACCCGGAAAATGTCTGCACGCCTCCAGCGATTTCTTCAAAACCGCAGTCCCAAAAGCAAATGCTTCTGCGATATCAACCTTCGCCCGGACTGCTACACCACCGAAACCGTGCTCCAGTCGGTTGCCCGGGCAGATATCCTGAAAATCAACCATGAAGAACTCGCAATGCTTCAGGAGATGCTCAGCCGACCTGCGGAATCCGAAGACGAGTTTGTGCAGTGGCTCATGGCCTGCTACGGTATTGAAATGGTTTCCCTGACCATGGGAGAACAGGGCAGCCGTTTATATACCCCTGGATTGCGGCATGAAACCGGGGTGCCCGACAGGGGTCAGCCAGTGGATACCGTGGGCGCCGGCGATGCCTATGCAGCAGTCGTTGCCCTGGGATACCTTCACAACTGGCAACCCGCGCGCATATTGACCGAGGCGGCAGCCTTTGCCAGCCGGATATGCCAAATCCAGGGCGCTATCCCCGAAGACCGCGCATTTTATTTACCCTTGATCCAAAGCATAACAGGAGATGTTCATGCCTGAAACCGATCAATCCCTTTATATTCAAATGTTTAGCATCCACGGCCTGGTCCGCTTTGAAAACCCGGAGCTGGGAAGGGATGCTGATACCGGAGGCCAGGTGCTCTATGTAATTGAGCTGGCCAAACACTTAAGCCGCCTCCCGGAAGTGCGCAAGGTGGACCTTTTTACCCGCCTGATCGATGATCCCCGGGTTTCAAACGATTACGCCCGGCCCGCAGAGGAGCTAAACGACAAGTGCAGGATAGTGCGCATCCAGTGCCGCGGTAAGCGCTACATGAGAAAAGAACTTTTGTGGCCCCACCTTGATGAATTCGTGGATAAAACCATCAAATTCATCAAAAAGAAAAACGACTGCCCTGATCTTTTCCACGGCCATTACCCGGATGCAGGCTATGTTGCAATGAAACTTTCCGAGATCTACGGCCTGCCCTTTGTGTTTACAGGCCATTCCCTCGGCATTCCCAAAAAGCAGAAGCTGTTGAGCGACGGCATGAAGGAATCCGAGATAAACAAAACATATAAAATCGACACCCGCATCCGGACAGAAGAGCAGATACTCAAAAAAGCCGATCTTATAGTTGCAAGCACCAACCAGGAAATCGAGGACCAGTACGGCAGCTACAAAAACTCCGACCGGCCTGAATACCGGGTCATCCCGCCGGGCATCGATGTGGAGCGTTTCCATCCATACTATCACGACCGGCTGCCTGAAAAGGAAAAATCCGAATTTGCCAAATATGCCCAGGCCAGTTTGCTAAACCAGCTGGAAAGATTTTTGATGTATCCTGACAAGCCGCTGATCCTGGCACTTTCCAGACCCGACAAGCGCAAAAACATATCAGGCCTGGTCCAGGCCTTTGGCGAGGACCGGGAGCTGCAGGCCATGGCCAACCTGGCAATATTTGCCGGCATCCGCAAGGACATCAATGACATGGAGGACAATGAAAAGGAAGTTCTCACCCGGATGCTGCTAATGATGGACCGCTATGACCTTTACGGCAAAATGGCCATTCCCAAAAAGCACGACGTTGAATACGAGGTCCCGGAGCTTTACAGGATCGCCGCGGAAAAGCGGGGTGTTTTTGTCAATCCGGCCCTGACCGAACCCTTCGGACTGACCCTGCTGGAGGCCGCGGCCACGGGTCTGCCCCTGGTTGCAACCAACGACGGCGGGCCCCGGGATATAATGGGCAACTGCGAAAACGGCATTCTTATCCAACCGGACAACCCGGAGGAAATCGCCGGTGCCATCCGCAAAATCCTAACAGACGAGCAGTTATGGCAGCAGTATTCCAAAAACGGTATAATGAACGTTCGCAGATACTATACCTGGGAAAGCCACGCCCGGACATATACTGACGCGGTCATACAAATTATTGACGAAACATCTGATACCGGCAAAAGGCCAAGGGCCTCTGCGGCGGAAAAATCCGTTGGAAAAAGGCTTTCGCGCGTTGATTATTTTCTGATAACCGATATTGACAACACCTTAATCGGAGAAGACAACAGCCACCTGGAGGAATTGATCAAATGGCTTACCCAGAACCGAACAAAAGTCGGATTTGGCGTGGCAACCGGCCGCCGGGCAGACTCGGCCATGGAGATTTTGCTCAAACACGACCTGCCACGGCCCGATGTGGTAATATCCGATGTTGGAACGGAAATCTACTATGGAAAAGACCTTCAGTATGACCAGGGCTGGGATACCCATATTGCAAGGCGCTGGGAGCCTGAAAAAATCAGGAAACTTCTTGCAGGCTTTAAATTTTTAAAGCTCCAGGAAAAATCGGCCCAGCGCAAGTTCAAGATCAGCTACGACATGGAGCCGGGCAAGGACCGCATTGCCAGAGTACATGACATACTGAGCCAGGAAAAAATCCGCTACACCCTGGTCTATTCCCATGAAAAATACCTGGACATAATCCCCTACCGGGCATCAAAGGGAAAAGCCATAAGATACCTGAGCTACAAATGGGAAATTCCCCTGTCGCAATTTCTGGTGAGCGGGGATTCCGGCAATGACGAAGAAATGCTTCGCGGCGAGCAGATGGGGGTGGTTGTGGGAAACTACAGCCCGGAGCTCGAGGAATTAAAAGGAGTGCACAAGATCTACTTTGCAAAAAAACCTGAATCCGGCGGCATCCTGGAAGGCATAAAAAAATATGACTTCTCCGGGCCGCACAAAAAGAAAGACAGCTGATGCCCGGATTATTGAAATACAATCAGGACAATGCGTATTCAGGCCGCCGCGGCTGTAAAAAAAAATGGCCTGCAATTATCCTGCTTGTGATCTGCCTTGCGTTCCAGGGATGCGGTTCCGGCGGCGGAGGGGGAAGCAGCCCGGATGATGAAAACAATGATGATCCGGACAACAATGTAACATACACATTGTCCGGAACGGTAAAGGCTGCTGCAAACACTGCTGTTGACAGCGATGTCAATGATCCCAATGCTCCATATGCCTCAAATGACTCGGTCATAGCCGCCCAGGACTTATATTCTCCAGTCACCCTTGGCGGATATGTTAATGAGCCGGAAACCGGAAACACAGGCCGCTCCTATCAAAGCGGAGACATAAACGATATCTTCCGTGCAAACCTTCTGGCCGGGGAGACTGTAGTGCTGGCCATTGCCGATTCCTATAACCTGTTTACAGGAGGGCCTGACCTGGATCTGTTTTTATATGATGCAGCCAGCGTGGAGCTAATCGATTCAGCCACAGGTGTATCAACCAGGATTGAAACCATTGCCGCACCTGAAGACGGGACCTATATAATCCAGGTACACGCGGCAAAAGGAGCTTCAAGCTACACCCTGACCATCGGCCAGCCGGCCACTGCCGCTGCCCGGGGCGGCAGGCAGCTTCTGCTTTCCAGTTCCTTTATGCCCTATGAAGCAGTTGTTCGGCTGGCCCCGGCAACAGATCTTGATTCCGGTGAAAATGAAGTTTCAGGCCTTAATGATTTGGCCCAAAGGCCCGGAGCCGCCAGCAGGGAACAATTGTTTAAATTTCAAAAAAATGACCGCAGCCCGGATGCCTTATCATTTAATACCCATGATTCATTTAAATCCATGCTGATCGACGGTGCATCCATGGACAGGCAGACCCGGGAGAAGCTCAAGACCCTTTTGCAGATAAAACAGCTGGAAAGCCGCACGGACGTAAAAACAGCCGAGCCCAATTACATCAGATCATCAATGATGATACCCGATGACACCTATTACAATCTTCAATGGCATTATCCCATGATCCATCTGCCTGCTGCATGGGATATTACACGGGGTGATCCGGGGGTTATTGTAGGAGTTATTGACAGCGGCATTCTGTCCGGGCACCCGGATATCAGGACAAAACTCTCGGACCAGGGCTATGATTTTGTAAGTGATTCCGACCGGGCCATGGACGGCGACGGCATTGATTCAGACCCTGAGGACCCAGGGGACGGCAGCCAGGGCGGAAGCCTGTTTCACGGCACCCATGTTGCCGGAACCATTGCGGCAAAAACCAACAACAATGAAGGCGTGGCAGGGGTTGGCGGCACTGCGCGCATAATGCCGCTTCGTGCCCTTGGCAGGCAAAGCACGGGGACCAGCTATGACATCCTGCAGGCCGTGCGCTATGCCGCGGGCATGCAGAATGACTCCGGTCAGGTCCCGGACAGGCCCGTTGATATTTTAAATCTCAGCTTCGGCGGACAGACATTTTCCGAAGCAGAGCAGAACGTCTACTCCCAGGCTCGAAACAATGGTGTTATCCTTGTGGCTTCAGCCGGAAATTCCGCAAGCGATACACCTTTTTACCCGGCTGCCTACGATGGTGTCATCTCTGTTAGCGCTGTGGACATAAACGCGAGCCTGGCTCCTTACTCCAATTTTGGAGATACAATTGACGTGGCCGCACCCGGGGGCAACCTTTCGGCGGATTTGAACGGCGACGGCTATGGTGACGGAATTCTTAGTACCTCCGGAGATGATTCCTCCGGCACTGTCCGGCACGTCTACCGGTTTTATCAGGGCACCTCCATGGCCGCCCCCCATGTATCGGGGG
>JAABTZ010000135.1 GCA_011389605.1 Desulfobacteraceae bacterium | reverse complement strand
CGCCTTCTCTTTGTAGCCAAAAATTCCCAAATGCTGGGCCAAATCCGTCAGCGGTTCCCAGTCCCGGCTAAAGGGCGGCCTCGAATCCGCAGCGCGCCGGTACCAGTATTCCGCCTTGTCCAGTTTTTTTTCCGTAAGATATTTCGTGCCAATGGTTTTCTGGGCATATGGGGCACCGTTTTCCGCCGCGCGTTCAAGCCACATATACCGCTCTTTCTGCAAACTGGAAGGAAGATCTGCAATGCGGTCGGGATTATTTATCATCCACTGCCTTTTCAAAATGCTATGCATCTCGTTTTGCGCACTGGGATGGCCCATATTCGCAGCTTTGCGCATTAACTTTGCCGCCCGGTTGATGTCTTTTTCAACGACGCTGCCAATTTGATAAGCAGAAGCCAAATCAAAGACGGCACCGCTGCAGCCGGCATCCGCTGCCTGCCGAAGCCACGCGATGCGATCCTGCTTTTTCAGCTCAATAAACGCTGTTTGATACCCCACGTCGGCCGGGGTTTGGGCCTCGACCTGGCACGCGGTTATCCGCCGGCGCTGTTCGTCCTCATCCTTGATCCGGTCCACACTCCAGCAGCCGACCGGGACCACCTCGCCGTCCGGTGTTTTAAAACCGACCTGCACCTTTTCGCCGTACCAGAAGTTGCCTTGCTTCGTGTAAAACACAATGGTATCGCCTTTTACGGCGGTGACGGTATCCTCGGCAGCCATTGCATTGCCGGCAAAGCCGGACACGGTCAGCGCGGCGAATAAGAGGGCCGCCAGGATGAGGCTCAACTTTTCAGTAAATCCGCTTTTCATATGTATGCTCCTTCTGTGTTTTTATTCCTGACGAAAACCTGAGACCTCCTCCGGGTGTATTCTTTCAAGGAAATCCCTTTTTCCCCATCCAACGCAATAGACCCGAGTGGCCCTGACGGCGGCGTGGGAAAAAGGGTTTCCGAGCGGAAATTGCGCCTCTTTTCGGCGCCTGGAGGGAGGAAACTCCTTTTTCGCGTCGCCAGTCAGCCAAGGCGCCACGGGGCTTGCTTTCCGCAAAAACACCGTCATGTCGGAACGTTGAGCTTATTACAAGGCACCTCCAAATTCATCCAACACCCTTTGTCGGAGTTGTGATGCGCATTCTAAATGCTCACTCACATATTACATATACATATATGCTCCGCTTTCTCAGCGCCTCAACCCTTGTCAGCGGGCGCAATCACCTTTTTTCAGATACCTTGTAATGTGAATGGCGTTGCACGGCAAATGAGTACACATCAATTGGATTATACCCAATTCAGCGGGTCACCGTACCGATTTTTGCATTTCGATACAAACGCGAGTCGTGGGTATACGAACTGCTATGAAATATCTCGCGCCCGTTTTGTTGGTGACTAACAGAAACAGTCATCCAACCCGGGGCCCACATGGTGGTATTTACCCACACATGACCATTCTCATACGTCACTCGGTCATTCTTGAGCGTCAACACCCGAGCCGGATATGCGGTTCCTTGAGGAGTGGCACGTTTTACCGGCTCAGTGCTGGCTTTGAAGAGGGGAATTCCCGTATAGTATCCTCTGCGCTTGTCTTTTTTGCTGTTGTAGGAATAATATAATCTGCCGATATATTTTCCATTTTCTAGTGTAACCTTGAGGTCGCCATCCTGATAGCTGCCGGAAAAATCATGAACGGATAATACGAGTCCGCGCTTTTTCGGTTTGCTTTTATCGCCGCCCAACGGCTTAGTCTCGGGCACATATTCGCCGAACACCACCAGTTCGACGGGTGCCCCGCGGCTTGTTTTTGAGCCCGCTTCCGGGACCTGGGAGCGCACTGTGCCCGCCAGTTTCTTTTTTGCCGGGGTTACATCATCCCCGCGTTTTACCGCAAGACCCGCAGATTTTAGCTTTGCTGCTGCCTGGTCAAAGGATAGCCCGACCACGCGGGGCACGGAAACGCCACCTGCTGTCGGGCGGTATTCGCTGTAAACCTTGAGGGTCACTTTTGTGCCCGGATTGACCCGCGCCCCGGCTTGTGGGTCCGTCTCCTTGATTTTATAGGAAAGCGCCTGCGTGGGGGCGGGCCCTGCGGGAAAAAAGCCGTGGCTCAGGCCTTTGGATTGAAGCCATGCCTTTGCTTCTTTTAATGAAAACCCGGAAAGATCGGATAGGTTCACCCGCTGTGGTGCGCTGAATCTTCCCCGGCAGTCCGCAATTGATTGATTGTTGAGTTTTGCCACCACAAATTCTTCCAGAGTGCAGTGGTTGACGGAATCGAGTTTTTCCCGCATGGACCAGACGGTCTCTTCGGGTGTGGGCAGGGCGTAGTCGGGTTTGCCCGTGGCGGTGATGATGCCCCCGTCACCGGTTTTCCCGATTTTTCTCCCCCACTGGTCGTAATGAAATTGAGCGCCTTGGGTCGCATTTTCCGGCGGTTCGGCAATGTTTAACCATTCCCGGATTAAGGGGCTAACATTCCTGCTTGTGGGATCAAGCTGGTTTGGATCAATGCTGCCTAGTCTTTCCTCCCCGTCCCGGCCACCATTACCCGTTCCTCTCGAGTCGCGCTCGTCCGAAGCCTCAATGTCCGAACTGTCAGTGTCTTCGGCCACGGCCGTCGGGTCGTCCGCTGCTCTCCCCGGAATCGGAGGGAACGGCTCGGGGTGCTCGTAGGGTGTCGGCGTGATAGTGTGGGAATCTGCAGCCACCGGTGCGTACACGAGGTAAACATGGACCCCCCATGCTTGGTCGCCGCCGGATGGGGTCGACGCTTTGACCTGGAGCTTCGGAAGCCCATCAATCACACTGGGGTCATCGGTGATCACAAAGCCGTGCGCGTCAGTGCGGTAGGTCTGCCGGATGAGGACGACCTCAGCTGTATCGGGCTCTTCAAGCAGCTCCGCGCGCCCAGTAGCTTTAACTTGGTACCGGTACAGCACCTCGTCGGGTCGGTTGTGACGTTCCATCCGCTCCACGCCAGTCGGGCTCAGGGTGAGCGTCGCTCTGGAGTGACCGGTGAAGCTATTGGTGTAGGAGTACCACGAGCTGGCGGTGCGCGAGTGCGACTCATCCTTCACATTGCCGAGGCAATAATTCGCGAGGCCGTCGGCGCCGCGCGCGGTGACCTCCTCGGGACCCACTTTCAGGGTAATGCGGGAGCTGTGGGAGTCCGGCTCTGGTTCACCCGGATAGCAGAAGGAGCCCTCGTCATACTGGACGCTGCGCATGGCCGAACTGGAGATCAAAATGGGCTCGCCGGCGATGATCTCTGATGGAGCTTCAAGATCGACGCTCAGGATCTCATCGTACTCCGCCTGGGAGAGAATGCGGCGCTGCTGGACGCTGGCGCCGAGCTGCGAGGGTCCCCCAGTCTCGCCCCGGTAATCGATCCCGACCAGTCGAAGCCTCGGCGGCGCACCGGATTCACCCAACGGTTCGAGACTCGAGTCACAGTATTGCTCGGCTTTGTGCATCGCATGGCCGAGCGCGGAGAACGGTCCCAGCTTCTCGTCGTGGCGGCTCTGCAGGGCGATGGAGAAGGTCCCGTCAGCTGGTCCGCTGTACACCAGCACGCGTAGGATCTCAGCACTCTGATGGTGCCGGAAGATGTACACGAAGTGCTTCTCCGCGCCGGTCCAGCCAGGGATAGCGTGCTCGTGGTCGATTGCGCACTTTTTTTCTGTTTGGCCTGGATTTTCAATCCTGACAGAAATAAACGGGTTGGGATGATCCACCAGTGCGCCCCGGACGGCCACCTGTAGTGTCAACTTGTCCACGGCGCCGTGTTCGGCCTCGGGCAAAATATCAAAAAAAAGGGTAAACCGGCGCACGCCACCCGGCGGGATGGGTCCATAGGTGTCCTTCTCAATACGGATGTTGTCGATCCATCGGCCCGGCTTTGAAACCGCCAGGTCGGCATCCGCGATGGGAACCTCGGGCGAGGGATTGGCGATGGCAATTGATATGCGGTTGCCCTCGGAGCCGGCAATCACCGTGCCATCAACCTCGGGGTCGGTCTCGACTGCAAAGGATGGGGCGCCTGCCGCAAAAATGCCGCAGGCAAGCAGGAGCAACATCCAGCCGAAAATATACCCTGTTTTACCGGTACTTTTTTGGCTGCCTCCCTTTGGGAGAGATGTTTTCAACCGTTCAGGCACTTTGTATCCTCCTCGGCTCAAGGGTATCAAATGCTGTTTGGGTATCTCGCGTCACATTGGGCCAATTTTCGTTTCGGGTGGCTCAGTTACTGGTTGGTTTGCCGGGTACAAGCGAATTCTTGTTCACCTTCATCACGGGAATGTCTATGCCGGGATCGTAATCGAGCTGCATAACCCCCGCAGCAGGGGTTGAGGTCCGCCCGGTGATCGGGTCATTCCTGCGAAGTGCGCGGTTCTGGTAAATATTGACCGGATAAACCACCGACGTTGCACCATTCACATTGACTCTCAACTCGTATTGGGTTTTCAATGAGACCATGGCGATGTGGTGGCCTCCGGCGAGCGCCGTTTTCTCCTGCTCGGAAATCACGTAAACATCGACTGCGGCGGCGGCGTCCGGATCATTGATGGCGGTAGCCGCCCCAAGGGTATCTTTTTTCAGCTCATCTTTGAATTCCTGGCTGATCTTGGGGTTGTCTGCATTAAACAGGGTTACCGTGAAATCGGGCGTATCTGCTTTAATCGGAACAGTGGCGATCTTTGTTCCGTCCGGGGCGTTACCGACCCAGAGTTCAGCAGTGACCTTATCGCCGGCAGTAATGGAACGAACGGCCGCTTGTTTGAGCACAAACCTGAGAACCTGTTTTTCCGGCGCAAAATGCGTGATAATTTCATAGGAGCCGCCTATTTCAGGGAATGTCCACCAGCCGAGCGTATCCATATTAAGCTCGGGCACGCTGCCGTGAAGGTCTAGGATTTGATGGGGTGCACGGCTTCCGTTGAGTTCCGGGTAGGCTTTGAAAAAGCGGACAGCTTCCACAAAACGCGGGTACTCGTCTTGGGCAACGTTTTCAAAGCCCAGCACACTGCAGCGGATCATCACCACCGGGATGTTGTCTCCATTGTAAGATCGGCCCATGTTGAGATTTTCTGGGTTCACATTCCCGAAATTATCCTGCCGGATTTGATCCACAAAATTACCCATCACGGAACTTGCGACCTTTTTGAGAATTGCCGTCGGACCCAGGTATTCTCCCTCGGTGTAGAGCGAAGGCAGCAACAGCCCCTTGTCGTAATGTTCAACCACAAGGGTTGTCAGGGGCCTGATGTCCGTCGGCCCCTCCCCGTAATGGTTGTCAATGAACGCTTTAAACCTGTTCACAGACTCATCGGCAAGAACGCCGATTGGTCCCCCATACCATGCGTTTACGGCCGTAAACCAAAACGAAAGCCAGTCTTTTTCATCCCAGTCATTAACGACCCGGGGGGACACAAACCATATATCGTAAGTTGGATCCCCTACCCAGAACCACTGAATCGGGTCATTTTTCAGACCCCCGAGATTTCCTGTAACGTCGCGGTGGATTCGGCTTGACCCGCTCAGCGCCGCCTCGCCGACAATGCGCTGCATCGCTCGTTTCACGCGCACCGGGACCTCTTCGGCATCAAGGGGCCGGCTGGATAATACGGGAGGAACGTTGTAGGAGGCGTATACCGGGTTTTTTGAGAAAATGGTCTGATAGCCGTTGTATATTTCTGTCAGTACAGTTACCCCCGGCTTTGCGTACCAGGGCGGGGTGTCCAGCGCGAAAGGGCGGAGAATACGAAAATCAAGTTCTTTGGTCAGCCCTGCGGTTTTCAGTGCCTTATAAACCGGCACGCCCCAGGGACAAAAATGGGACAGCAGTTCACGGGCGGTGCGGGTGGTCGGAATCTGCACAATCTTGTCTGCATCTGTAACGTGGAGGGCCTTAAGGATTTCCCTGTATTTGGTCAATGTATGGTATCCACCAAACGTGCTGAACCCATAGGTGACCTTCCGGTTAATAGGGCCTGTGGGTCCTTCAAAGCCGGTGCCGATCGTCTCGAACCCGGCATATGGAAGAAAATCGATTTGACCGCCAAGGGGGCCTTTTTTTATTGGACTACTGTAAGGCGGGAGACGATTTACGGCAACCGCGTTCATGGCGTCATTTTCGGCAAGGTTGCCCGCAGCCAGAACAAGTTGTTCAAGCAGGGTGGTGCCTTTTTCATAAAAAGTCAGAAAACCGGGATCATTTGTTTCAAAAAATCCCTGGCTTGCAAAAAGGTAACTTTCTCCCATGAGCAGAACGGCTCGCAGGAAAACATTCATCTCGATATCGTTCTGCTGTGCATAGAGGATAAATTTTTGATAAATATCGTCTCCCGGCTGTGTTTTCAGTTCCTTGGATAATCTATCGCCTGTTTCTTTCCATTTCTCTGGAAGGTATGATGCGCTGTACTGACGCTCCCAGTACAGCCGGTCAAAATCATAAAACAGATCCATAAGATTTTTTGGACCCGCATCAGGCGGATAAATTCGATCGTTTTCCGCTGGTCTTAGAACCGGAACGGTGTGAGGATCAGCCCATACGGATGATAAGGGATAAACGATCAGGATCAAGGAAAGCATGGCAAAGCGCATAACGCCTTTCTTTTGCATTTTTTTCTCCTGTCTGCGGCTCTCAGATACAGCCGTTTTCTGTCCACCGAAGCTGGTCCACGTCTCGCTCGCTATGGCCTCTTGAAATTGAAATCCACGATAAACTCATCTTGTTCGTTCTAATCCCACAATCCTCCGTTCCCCCGACTCTCATTTGCCGGCTTTTGCGGACGGATGGCGAAATAGATGTTTTCCGTTGGTTCTTCGTTTCGCAGTGTATAATACGCTGTGGCTGGGAGATTGGGATGAAGTATCCGGTTTGACCAGGCAATCTCTTCTGGTCTGATGGTGGTGTAAAGTTCCGGATCCCCCCACCAGTAATCGAAATGGAGTTCGATGTCCTCAGAGGCGATGGGCCCGGCCCAGGAGGCGCCGCTCGTGAGATAGTAGTCGAAAAAGTAGTAGGACCCAGGGGGAATTTTCTGCAGGAATGCGACGGGGACATTGTTGGCTTCCTGGGGCCAGACCCCCTTGTGGCTGCCTTTCACTCTTTTCTTTATTGTCTTTTTCTCCTGCAGTGGAATCTGGATTTCGTACATCACTTCCACCGTTTTCCGCTCCGAGGGGGAGAAAGTCTCTTCCCATACCATCAGATTCCGGAAACCGTCCTGTCCCATGAACTGGTTGCCGAAAAGCTTCATGGAATCGCGGGTGACATCATCCGGAGGATCGGCATTTCCAGGCCCCTTTTCTCCCGATACATATTCGTGAATGAGCCGGCGGGGATAACCGCTTGTTCTGCGGAAGACCTCCCGGACTGAGCCGCCGGTAGTCACCCCAAAATGCGACAATTGGAAGGAGGAGTATCGGGAGTTGCTGACCGGAAAACCGACTGTCAGTTTCAGGTGGTGGGAGGATTCATTGACAAGCTCGAATACTCCATTGGTCTGTAAAGGGATTGGTGCAAATGGGCCTTTCCCGGGTTTTCCCACTTGGATCTTCACTGCTGCTGAATCCAATCGAACATTTACCGACCGGTTGACCGCTCCGATGTTGCCGGCGGCGATCACCCCCTTGGGGGCGATGACCACCTCTTTGATCACGCTGATGTCGCCGAAGCTGGAGCCCGGGAAAACAGCCGCAAGAACAAAAATGTAAAAAATCGCTTTGAACCTCATGTTCATACTTTTTTTACCCATTTCATTTTAAGAATTGGCAAAATCGGAACTTCCCCGGCCCGGTACCGGATGTCAACT
>JAABTZ010000134.1 GCA_011389605.1 Desulfobacteraceae bacterium | reverse complement strand
AACAAGGCCGCAGACCTTGGTTTAAGTGTCCGCGATGTCACGGATATGCTGGGTACTGCAGTGGCAGGCCGCAAGGCCGGAGAATACAGGAGCGGGGGCAGTTCTCATCCCATACGGGTACAGCTAAGGGATGCACAAGAGCGCCCGGTTGAAGAAATTCTTGATTTGACCATAGCTGTTGGGTCCGGTCAACAGGTGGCCGTAAACAATCTTGTCACCGTATCACCGGGTCTTGGGCCTGTTCTTATTGACCGCAAGGATCAGCAGCGGCTGGTCACCGTCTATGCCAATGTGGCCGGCCGGGATCTGGGATCCGTGGCCGCTGATGTGGAAGCCAGGCTCGATACAATCGCCCGGCCGTCAGGCTACGCTCTTTTTGTGGCCGGTGATTTTGAAGAGCAGCAAAAGGCTTTCCGTGAATTGCTGCTATCCTTTATGCTGGCCCTGGTGCTTGTTTACATGGTGCTGGCCTGCCAGTACGAATCTTTGCGCAATCCTCTGGTTGTAATGTTTTCCGTACCATTTGCGGCTGTGGGAGTTCTGGTGACACTGTTTTTTACAAATACCACCATCAATGTCCAGTCGGGAATAGGATGTATAATGCTCGGCGGAATTGTGGTCAATAACGCAATCCTGCTGGTTGATCAGGCCGGCCGGCTGAGCAGGGGGGGCATGACAGTGCACCAGGCGGTCATGGAAGCCGGCCGAAGGCGCCTGCGGCCTATCCTGATGACCACCCTGACCACGATTTTCGGGCTCATGCCCCTGGCCTTCGGCATTGGTGAAGGCGCCGATACCCAGGCACCCCTGGCCCGTGCAGTGGTAGGAGGCCTTGCGGGTTCAACACTTATTACCCTGGTGCTTATTCCCGTTCTTTATTGTCTTTTTCATGAATCATCAGAGAAAAAACCAACATAGGTAGACGATGATAATATGCCGTTTATGCAAAGCCGCCGCGGCAATAAGTTGTTCTGCAGTGCTTTTTTTAGCCGCAGGATGCGCCTCCGTTGATCACATGCCCCTTTTTCAGTCTCAATACCCGGAAACAAAGCATGCAGATTCCGCCTCAGAAATGGCAGGTGCCAAAATCTACACTCCCCGGCTGGAAAAAGCCCCGTCATTTGAGCTTCCGGCAGGAGACGGCCCCTTTGATCTTACGTTGGAACAGGCTGTTATGCTGGCCCTTGAAAACAATGCAGATCTTCGCGTCCGGCAGTTTGCCCCGAGAATAGAGGGCGCTTTTGAACAAATCGAGCGCGGGGTTTATGATCCGGAGCTGTTTGCCGAATTTCAGTATTCCCAACAGGAAGGCACTGAAACCTCCCGTGCCACATCCGAGCAGTTCAATGCAGGCAGAAATACCATGAGCACGGCCGCAGGGGTTCGCCAGCGGCTGCCGTTGGGAACTGTAATTGAAGCCTCGGTTGAACATGACCGGGACCGCTCAGACCGGGCTCCTGACCAGAGCGTGACACGATTGGGTCTGTCGGTCACCCAGGCTTTGCTGCAGGGTTTCGGGCCAGCTGTCAATCTGGCAGGGGTGCGCCAGGCACAACTCGACACCCTGGCCAGTATACATGAATTAAAGGGCTTTGTGGAGGCCCTGACAGCAAGTACAGAGATTGCCTACTGGCGTTTTGTGCTGTCCGGCCAGGAAATTGCCATTTTTAAACGATCCCTTGAAATCGCCAGCCAGCAGCGTGATGAAATTCAGCAGCAGATTGAAGTGGGCCTGCTGCCTGAAACAGAGGCTGCCGCGGCCCGGGCCGAGGTTGCCCGCCGCAATCAGGCCTTAATCGATGCCCGAAGCCAGATGGAGCAGTACCGCCTCAGGATGCTCAACCTTATCAGCCCTGGCCCGGAGCAGGGGCTGGCACGAAGCATCAGGGCCACAAGCAGCCCCCGGGTTGAATCTGCAGAATCCATTGATAACCTGGACCAGCGCCTGGAGCTTGCCAGGCGGTTTCGTCCGGATCTGGCAGAAGCGAGTCTGCGTGCCCGGCAGGGAAGGCTTGAAACAGTTGTGACCAAAAACGGCCTGCTTCCGAAACTTCATCTTTTTGTATCCCTTGGGCAAACCGGGTATGCTGAAAGTTTTTCAAAATCTGTGCGGAGCCTGGATGAGGATACTTATGATGCAGCAGCCGGCATCAGGCTAAGCCATTATCTGGGAAATACGACAGCCAGGGGCAGGCATGAGTCGGCGTGGTCCAGGCGGCTGCAGGCGGATGCTGCCGTTGAAAGTCTCCGGAAGATAGTGGAGCTGGACGTACGCCTGGCAGCAAATGAGGTTGAGCGAACCTGGCAGCAGATTTCCGCCAGCGCTGCCACCCGGGCGCTTCAGCAGGAGGTCCTATCTTCTGAAAAGCAGCGATTTGAAGTCGGGGCCAGTACGGCCCTTCTGGTGGCTCAGGCCCAGAGGGACCTTTTGGCAGCTCGAATAGCCGAGGTTGAGGCTGTAATCAACTACAGGATTGCCAGGGTGCGGCTTTACCAGGCCGAGGGGAGCCTGCTTGAGCGCAGGGGGGTAAGCCTTGCAGGCACCCCCTGAGCTGCTGGCCAGCTCCGGCCGGGACCCTCTGCCTTGTCTATATTTCCAGCCATTCCTTGCGCACCGATTCGTGCGCCTCGAATTCCGCCGTGGTTCCTTGAAATACGATCCGGCCGTGACCCATGACATAGAGCCGGTGGGATATTGCAATGGCGATGGTCAGCTTCTGCTCTACGAGCAAAACTGAGATGCCGCTTTCAGCGATCTGCTGGATAAGCCGGCTTACCTGTTCCACCATCCTGGGGGCAAGTCCTTCGGTGGGTTCATCGATCATAATAAAATCAGGGTTTCCCAGAAGTGTTCGGCACATGGTCAGCATCTGCTGCTCACCGCCGGAGATAAATCCGCCAAGCACATGGGTTCTTTCGCCCAGCCGGGGAAATAGTTTAAACACCTCGTCAATTGTCCAGGGACCTGTCTGGCGTTTTTCTTTCTGGCCCAGTTCAAGATTTTGAAGAACTGTTAGCCGGGGGAAAATTTCGCGGTTTTCAGGGACGTAACCGATGCCCAGGCGGGCAATGGCGTGGGGTTTTAGGCCGGCGATTTCCTGATTTTTAAAGCGGATGGATCCGTAAGGATGAACAAGACCCATAATGGCTTTGCATGTGGTTGAACGTCCCACGCCGTTTCGGCCCAAAAGGCTGACAATTTCCCCCTGCCTTACCTTCAGGTTTACACCCTGCAGAATGTGGCTTCGGCCGTAATAAGCATTAAGATCAGAGACTTCAAGCATATTATCCGGCCTCCCTGCCCAGATAGGCTTCCTGGACCTTTGGGTTGCGCCGGATGGCATCCGGTGTGTCAGTGGCTATGATTTCTCCGTAAACAAGAACCGAAATACGATCGGCCACATCAAAAACCACGCCCATGTCATGCTCCACAATGATAAGGGTTTTGCCTTCAGTGACCTTGCGGATAAAGGCCACTGTCCGTTCGGTTTCTCCCCGGCTCATACCGGCCGTGGGCTCGTCGAGCAGGATAATTTCAGCCCCGCTGGCAATGGTGATTCCTATTTCAAGTGCCCGCTGATCAGCGTAAGACAGGGAACCTGCTGTCATAAAGGCCCGGTCGTCCATGCCGATTTGTTTTACAACACCCCGGGCTTTTTCGTTTAACTCTTTTTTCCGGTCGCAGATGTGCCAGAATGCGTAGCCAAACTCCATGGACCAGAGAAGAGCGCAGCGGATGTTTTCGAAAATACTCATATTCGGAAAAATATTGGTTGTCTGAAAACTCCGGCTCAGGCCCAGCCGGTTGATCTTATGCGGAGAAATTCCTGTAACGTCCTTGCCATTTAGCTCGATTTTTCCTTTACTTACCTTGTAAAGACCGCTGATCAGGTTAAACAGGGTTGATTTGCCGGCCCCATTGGGTCCAATAATAGCGTGCCGCTCACCCTGAAAAACATCCAGATCGACGCCGCTTATGATTTCGCTCTCGCCAAAATTTTTCCTGATCCCTTTAAGAGAGAGAACCACGTCAGGCATCAGCTGCTTCCTTTCTGTATCGTATGTGTAACCTCATCCCAGGCTCTGCGTACTTGGCCGGCAGCTTTTCTGAAAGCAAAGAATCCCGGGGCCATCAGCGCGATACACAGTATCCACGGGACCGCGGACTGGGCACTGAACTCAATGCCAAACAAAGTCATGGGCGATTCCGGATCGATGCTAAGGGAAAGATGATAATTGACCTCCACAAGGATAAGAACTCCTAAAAAAATGGTTAGGGCAGGCACCATGGCTTTTGCGTAGGACGGAAAAAGGCGCCTGAGCAATCCGGCTTTCCACACCGGTTCATGGAGCATTATCAGCCCGGAAAGCCCATTTGGAGCCCAGAGCACCATGCCGATAAATAAAAGACCGAAATAAATCAGCCATGCGTGAGTGACACTGGTTAAAATAAGCTGCAAGAACGTGATGAGCACAGCGCCCAGGATAGGGCCGAAAAAATGGCCAACACCGCCGATATAGGTCATCATGAGGACTTCGGCAGACGGAATCATGCCAACGGTGTGCGTGGTTACAATTTCATAGTTGATGGCAAACAATCCACCGGCAATACCGGCAAAGAAGGCTGACAGGGCAAACTGAATTGTCCGCACCTTGTGGGGGTCGTAGCCGATAAACTGGGCTCTTTCCGGGTTGTCCCGGACCGCGTTGGCAATCCGGCCAAGAGGCGTCCGGGTCAGCAGGTACATGAGCAGAACGCTTATGATCATCCATGCGGCAATCAGGAGATAAACCTCGCTGGCATGGCCGAAGTTGAGATTACTTAAAGTGACGTCGGTCCACCGGTTAGCGGAGATGCCCTCCTCTCCCCCGAAAAAAGACGGCAGAATCAGGGCGGATGATGCAATGAGCTCCCCGATGCCCAGGGTGATCAGGGCAAAGGGTATGGCTGCGCGCCGGGTAGAGATAAAACCGAATACAAGGCCGAATAAACAGCTGAAAAGCCCTCCCAAAAGCGGCATCAGTTCAGTGGGAATGGGTACGGTTCCATTGTTTACCATGTTAAGACCGTGTATGGCCATAAATCCGCCCAGGCCGTAAAACACCGCGTGGCCAAAGGAGAGCATGCCGCCCTGGCCGAGCAGCATATTATAGGACAAGGCAAAAATCACTGCAATGCCCATCTGGTTTAATATGGAGTGGGCAAACCGGGATTTAAAGATCTGCGGCAGCAGAAATATAATAATTGTGACCGCCAGCAGGAGGCCGATTTTAATGATAAAGCCGCGTTTGGTAAAAAGAGCTGTATCGTTCATTCTTCACGTGTTCCCATGAGGCCTTTGGGTTTGAATATCAACATGAGGATCATAAACAGATAGGGAAGCATCCCGCGGGTGTGGGAAATCTGGATTCGCAGGATATCCTCGAAAAAGCTTCCGATTTCGCCCGGGTAAATGCCCCATACCGCCAGCAGATCTGATATGGAGACCTCAAAGCCAACTGCAAAAGTCTGCAGGGTGGCTATGAGAAGCGAGGCCACAAAGGCCCCGGTCAGTGAACCCATGCCGCCGACAACTACCACCACAAAAACTATTGGTCCAAGATTCTGGGCCATGGCGGGTTCCGTGATAAGGTAGTTTCCCCCGATTACCCCGGCCAGACCGGCCAGGGCCGCCCCCCCGCCAAACACATACATGAAGACCGATGGGACATTGTGGCCCAGGGCCCCGACCATGTCCGGATTGGTAAGCGAGGCCTGGATAATCAGACCTATACGGGTACGGGTGATTACAAAGAAAAGAACTGCAAACATGCCAAGGGATATAAGAATCATGAATGCACGGTAAGCAGAAAAATTGGTGTTCATAATGGTGAGCAGGGTAAAATCAAGTCCTTCGGGAACCTTGTAGGCAACCGGGTTGCGGCCCCATATGAGCACAACAACCTCGTCAATTAAATAGAAAACCCCGAAGGTGAACAGAAGTTCGGCCACATGGCCGTGCTTGTGAACCGAACGCAGGCCGTAGCGTTCTATAAATATCCCTACCAGGCCCACAAACATGGGAGCCAGAAAAAGTGCCGGCCAGAATCCGATATAGGTGCTGATCTGAAAGGCAAAATAGGCGCCCAGCATGAAAAAGCTTGCATGGGCGAAGTTAAGCACGTTCATGAGCCCGAAGATAAGGGTCAGCCCGCTGGATAACATGAACAGTAGCAGGCCGTAAATAATACTGTTGATGCAAGAAAAGAGGATGAATTCCAGCATAGTCTGCTCGTTTCCCGCTTATATATAGGCGTTGCTTCAGATTTTCAAGGCAAGATGGCCGCGTGAAAGGGCCCTGCTGAATTTTTTGCAGGGCCCTTTATTACAAACAGCTTAGGGTCTCTGCATGTCACAGGTCGTTGGCATGGCCACATTTTCGGCCTCCACCCGGCCCATGGTAACCCAGCCCATACCGGTGTTTTCCACATCATACTTGGCGTTATGCTGGCCTTGTGCCACCATTTTGGCGATGTAAAGGGGCATGATGAGCTGGTGATCTTCTGCGCGCATCAGCGCCGTGCCGTAAGGAGTCTCGTAAGTCATGCCTTCAAGGGCTTCGGCGACGGCTTCGGGGTCGGCTTTTCCGGCCTTTTCAAAAGCATTTCTTACCATTTCCATCATGGTACGGATGCGCCCGTAATACCATTCCAGGCTGCTGTCCTTGGCGTACTCTTTCTGGAAGCGAAGGTAAAACGCTTCATCCTCGGGCTTGTTTTCCTCGATGGGAAGCGCATTATGCCATTCAATTACCTGGAAAACACGGTCTTTTCCGGCATCCCCGATGGCCGCGGGCGTACCCAGGCCGCCTCCGTAAAAGGTGAAGAAATTCGCATCAAGACCGGCATCCTTGGCAGCCTTAATCAGAAGGGCCATGTCATTTCCCCAGTTGCCGGTGATAACGGCATCCGCCCCGGAAGCCTGGATTTTTGCGATATAAGGGGAGAAATCCTTAACCTTGCCCAGGGGATGGAAAGTGTCTCCCACGATCTCAATGTCCGGACGTCTTTCCTTGAGCATGCTGTTGGCCGCGTCACTCACCGCGTGGCCGAAGACATAGTCCATGTTAATTAGATAGACTTTTTTGATATCAGGCCGTTTTTCCTTAATATAATTGGTGATTGCAGAGATCTTCATATCCACGTGAAAGTCAAACCGGAAATGCCAGAAGCTGCATTTTTCGTTGGTAAAGGCCGGAGTGACTGCGGCGTAATTGAAGTAGAGAACCTTTTGATCCGGATAACGCCGGTTGTGCTTGTTGACCGCTTCAATCAGGGCCCCGGCCACACTGGAACCGTTGCCCTGGGTGATAAACTGGATGCCCTGGTCAACAGCTCGCTGGAGCTGGATAAGGCTTTCCTTGGGGTTGGTTTTGTTGTCAAATGGAACAATTTCGAGTTTTTTGCCCAGAATGCCGCCATTTTCATTGATGAGCTCGGCCATGTATTCGAAATGTTTGAGGCCCATGTCACCGACATTGGCAAAAGCGCCTGTCAGGGGATCAATGTAGGCCAGCCGGATGGTATCATCAGCCAGGCAGGCCGTGGAAAATGAGGCCAGACAAAAAATGCTTAGCATAAAACTTATAATTGCTTTTTTCATTACACATCCCTCCTGTGAAAAATTTGATTTTCAAAGTGACGACTTCGTAAGAGTCCAATATTTGCGTTACCCGCGATTTTTCAGAATTTCACGTACGGCTAAGTACGCTGTATTCTTCAAAATCGCGCAAGCCTTGATCTTGGACTTTTTACAAAGCCGTCTTAAAGTGACTTTTTACGAG
>JAABTZ010000133.1 GCA_011389605.1 Desulfobacteraceae bacterium | reverse complement strand
AGTTTCCGGAAATCCCCAAAAGAGATGATCCCTCAGACGACACCTTTTTGTTCAACCAGGGCCCAACCCGTGGCCTGGGCAGAATCCAGTTCCATGATTTCAACCTGGCTTACAACAGCGTGCATTTTTCCAATATCAACATTTTCAAGGAGCAGATCCGCGTTTTCCAGGATTTCCTGGTCAATGCCGCACCTGATGCCGGGCAGGCTAAAAATATCGACTTTCTGCTGGCGGTGGGCGAAATCTTCACCCTGGTGGCTTACGGTCAGCTCATTATTGAAAAATACAACATTGAAAAATTTCAAGACGATCTGCTCGAGCAGATTTTTGATTTTATGGTTCGCGATTTTTCCGCATACGCCCTGCAGCTTTATTCCAAGGCAGACACAACGGAAAATCAAATGCAGTGGTGTACAAAGATGATCCGCAAGCCGGTCTCCGACCATGACCGCTTTCTGCGGTTCTGGGAAAAGCATGTGTATGCCCTAAAAGATACCTATGAGATGAACCCATAGTTTGCCGGCCCCCGGCTGTTCTATTCTCACAGTCGGGGGCATTTCCCTGCTTTTTGTTTCCCCGCCCTTAATTTTTCTGAAAATGCAGAGTAGCTAGCCGTACGTGAAATTCTTCGAAATTGCGCAAGCCTTGATCTTGAACTTTTTACGGCGTCATCTGAAAACCGACTTTTTACGAAAGCACCAAATATTGCTTAAGATTTATATTTTCCACCCGATAAGTTGCATATCCGGATGATAAAAGCCGATATATCTAAGACCAGAATTGAGCGATTTTCAAGTTTGATGGAAGGAAGATGATACAGACTTGCTATAGTCAACTATGCAAGGCTTCATCTGACTCAGTGGATAAAGTATGCACTCAAAATCGTCCGCAAGAGCTTTTTGATCCCTTTTAGCACAGTTTTGACGTGTTAAGCCGAGCCTTAAAAGGATTTCAGTGAATGGCAGAAATTTTAATTATTGATACGGATTCTGTTCAGGCAGGCACAGTTGCCGAACACCTGAGGGTTCATCTGGAAGTATCTTCAACAATTTTTGACAGTGTGGAATCAGCCGGTGAAAAAATCGCTTCCGCAGATATTGATATTATGGCAATTATATTAAATCTCGATGCCAGTCCTGAAAATTACTCTCCGTTTCCGGATATGCCGACAATAGTGGTGACAAACGGTATGCCCACATCGGGCAGGCAAATAGCCTTTGCCGCAAATGTCCTCGACTATATACCGGATTGCAGGGGGTACCACCTGGAATATGTTCTGCAGCTTGTCAAGCGGGTAATGTTTGCCAGAAATGCAAAAATACTTGTTGCATCAAAGGAAAAGGTCAACCGGACCCTGATGCGAAAACTTCTTGGAAACAAGGGCTACAGCATCATTGAAGCATCCGGTGCAAAAGCTGTTATGACAAGTCTTTACGAGCATAAAAACATTTGCATGCTTCTTATCGACGGCGACATGTGCGAAGAGAAAAATTTTGCCATGATCAAAAACATCCGCAATGATTTCAAGAAAAACCAGCTTTCCATCCTGGCCCTTTGTGACCGCGCAATGGAGTATCAGAGAATAATGCTGCTTCGCTGCGGCGCCAATGACTGCATTGACAAGCCTCTTCGCATTGAAGAATTTCAGGTAAGGGTAATGCTTAATCTTCAGTTGATGGAAGTCATAAGCGAGCTTACGGAATTTTCCAACAGGGATTTTCTTACCAGGCTTTACAACCGGAAATATCTTTTTGAAATAGGTTCCGCGCTTTTTGAAAATTATAAAAGGGACGCCCTTGAGTTGACCCTTGCCATGATCGACATTGACGATATGAAGTCAATTAACGACACCCATGGGCACCTGGTAGGCGACATGGTGATAAAAAAAACAGCCAGGGCTTTAAACTCCAATCTGCGCAGCGCAGATGTCATTGCAAGAATCGGCGGAGAGGAATTCTGCGTGCTTGCCACAAAGGTCAGGCAGGATAATGCATTTGCAGTTTTTGAGCGTGTAAGAAAGTCAATCAACGAGGAGATAATAGACACACCTGCCGGCCCCCTGAAATTTGGGATATGCATAGGCGCAACAACTGGTATCAGGGATTCTTTTGAACAGATGATCCATGATGCCGACACTCTTCTTTACAAGGCCAAGGCTGCGGGAAAAAACAGGGTGATAATCGGGTAAAGCTGATTGAAACGTTTGATCGGCTTTTTACTTTGCCCTCAATGAAGGACGGGTTTAATCACATCAGGGCTTTTATTGTCCTGTTTGATCGGCCATGGGCAGAAGCACACGAAAAGTACTGCCCTGGCCGGGACTGCTTTCCACGGCGATGCCGCCGCTGTGTGCGATGGCAATGCCTAAGGCCATGGGCAGGCCCAATCCCCGGCCTGTGAAATGAGTGGTGAAAAAGGGGTCAAAGAGCTGTTCCAGGTCGGTTTCGGCAATACCGCAGCCCTTGTCGGAAATCCGGATACACGCATAATCCAGGTCTCCCGGATCCCAGTCCACGGGAAAACGATTTCTGTGGTCAATTGCATCTGATGAAACCGTCTCAACAGAAATCAGGATTTCAGATGGGTTACCCCCTGACGCTTCAATTGCGTTTTGAACCAGGGCCCCTACCATCTGGC
>JAABTZ010000132.1 GCA_011389605.1 Desulfobacteraceae bacterium | reverse complement strand
CTGATGTCTATAATCGGGGGGGCATCTGGCAGGTTATGCATGCAGGAAAGGTTGTTTTTACACCAGGCAGCCAGATCCAGTTTTTCTTTTGCCCCGCGGATTTTACCGGTATATGTAACCATGAGCCCGGACATCTCTGAGGCCTTCTTTGCAGATTCCATGGCGGCCGTAAGTGTCGGCGGTACTCTTGCCGAAACCTCGCAATCGTTTATGGCCATTTCAAGATTCCCGATGATTGCCTGAAGATCATTGTTAAACCGGTGGGCAATTGCCCCAGCCATGCGAACCAGGCTTTCATATTTCCGGTACTGCCGGATGCGCGCCTCGCTTTGCCGCAAATCATCTTTTGCCCTTACCAGTCGGATATGAGTGTGGATTCTTGCCATGACTTCGGCTTCCTGAAACGGCTTTGCAATATAGTCCACCCCGCCTGCGCTAAACGCCCTGATCTTGTTCTCCAGGCGATCCATGGCCGTGATGAATATGACCGGAATATCTCTTGTATCGTTTCTTGATTTTAAATGACGGCATACGGTAATTCCGTCTGTTTCAGGCATCATGATATCAAGCAAAATAAGGGCGGGAGGTTTTGCAATAATGGCATCAATGCCCATGGTGCCGCTGGGCGCGGGCCTGGGACAGTAGCCGTGGTTGCGCAGCATGTCAGAAAGAATCCTCAGGTTGTCTGCATTGTCGTCAACCACTACAATGTCGGTCTTTTCATTGCTCATGACGGGGTTTTACCGGGATGTGACGTTAAATGAGAACTGCACCTGAGCAGATTCAGCAGACGATCGTAGGCAAATGCATCTGCCAGATCATAGAACATGTCCGCCAGTTCAGGGTCATTGCTTTCAAGGGCATTAATTGCTGTCATCAGCCTGTCTATTTCAGCCTGAAGCGCAGCTTCTTCCATTTCAATCAAAATGCTTCCGGGTATGGATGCAAGCCGGCCTGCCAACTCGTCCTCCGTGGGTTCCGGGGCCTCCGGACGCAGCATGTCGTCAAAAAGTTTATCAGTCGCCCCGGAACTTTCAAAAGCTTCGGACCGGAAAAACAGCTCCTGGTTATATTGGGGATCGTCAAAATCCTGCTTAGGTATTGTATCAGGAGGTATAAGAGGAATTGAAAAGCAAAAATTGCTTCCTTGCTCCGGTGTGCTTTCAACCCCGAGTTTTCCGTTCATCATGGAAATATAGCTTTTGCATATGGCAAGACCAAGACCGGTCCCAAGGCCCGAAGGTTTTTCCGGGTCAGCCTGGACAAATGGCTCGAAAATGGATTTCAGGTCATTGGGCTCAATGCCGCATCCGGAGTCTTTTACAGAAAAGAAGAGCATTCGGGACTCTTTGGATTCTTCGGATCTGATGTTTTTTGCTGAAACATCAATATGGATGCTGCCGGTTTCAGTAAAGGTCAATGCATTCTGGATAAGGTTTATAAGAATCTGGGAAAGCTTTACTTTATCAGCCTGTATATACCGGGGCACCTTATTTGCACCAGTAAAAATCATTTCAATCCCCTTTTCACCGGCCCCTGGGGAAAACATCTGCTCAATTTCGTTCATCAGTTGATGCAGGTCCACCGCGGCTTGCTTGATTTGTTCAGTGCCGGCTTCTATCCTGGCCATGGACAGCACTTCGTTTATAAGTGCAAGCAGGTGCTGGGCGTTTCGGGTAATGCTGGAAAGCCGTTTTTGTTTTGTTCTATCGCCTGTTATATCTTTGCTTGCCAGACCGGCAAAACCAATAATAGCGTTTAAAGGGGTTTTTAACTCATGGCTCATTTTGGCAAGAAATACGTTTTTGGCCTGGTTGGCAGATTCAGCTTCATCCCTGGCCTGGTTTAACTGGCAAATTCTTTCTTCGAGTTCATTATGGATTGTCCTCAGGTTTTCAGATGTCTGGTTTATGGCTCCGGCAATAAGACTTAGCTCATCTTTGCCGGAAACCGGAAGTTTATCCGGAAACTCCCCCCGGCCGAGGGTTTGCATGGCCCTGTACCATGTGTGAAGATGAACGTTGAGCCTAAAGAGAAAACCGGTCAAAACAAGGCATACGACAACTGAGATAAGCAGGCTCAAAACTACTATATTGCGAATAGTTAAATGCATCTGCCGGTCTATTTCCCCGTCCACCATCTCAATTAGCTCTGAGAGTCTGGACTCGAACTCAGAGGAAATATAAAGGGATGCATCATCGATCTGGTTTTTTATCTGAAGCATACGGTAATCTTTTGTCTCAAAATACTGATAGAGAATGCCGTCTCTGGAAGGTGATTTTTTCCGGAAAAGACCTGCCAGATTTTTATCCACTTTATTCATCCGCCGGGACGTGGTCTTCCAGAAAGCGTCCATGGACAGGATCATGGCACGCTGTTTTTCGGTTTTAAGGAGGTTGTTTAAATGCGTTGAGTCTTTGAGGGATTTTAATTTTTGGTCAAGCGTTGTAATGGCTTTTTGCCAATCAGCATATGCTGAATCAAGAGTTTCGGTGATAAGCAGTTCCCTGGTAAGCCGTTTTAAGCCCGAAACGCTCTGCATTGCCTGGTCGCAAACAGTTTCGGCCTTTTTCAGGCGATCCACGGTAACAAGAAGCCATCCGGACAGTCCCGAAACCCCTGCCAGGCTGGTCACAACAGCCATGATAACTATAAGCAGGCGGGTTTTTATTTTCATGGCTCTTTTACCATGGTTCAATGGGGTCTTTGGAGGTCTTGTAACCGCATTTTTCAGCGGCCTGTTGCATTTCCTCTATCACGGCCTCTTTTTCACCAGGATTTAGCATAAACCGCGATAATGCTTCAATAACTGGATCAACTATACAAGCGGGCGCGGCTTCCCAATATCGGTTCAAAACCAGGCAGTCCTGGTTTTTTATGCTGGATAACAATTTTTTCTTGGCAGGCGGCAGATGATCTTCTCCTGCTTTGGTGCTGGCGGAGTAGGACTGGTAAACCCTTGCAAAATGGCGGCTGCCCTCCGGACTCATCCACCACCTGGCGATAATTTCTGATTCATTGCTGTAAACGGAATTTTTTGCCGTAAAAACGGGGCCCGATTCCATCATAATGCTTTTTGCCGCCCCGGGATTGTGGGGCGGCAGGATAAAGACCCCTATATCGTCGTCTTTTACTCCCTGCTCGCGAAGCACCATGGAATAGTACCAGGAGCCGCACAATACCATGCCGAATTTCTCATTGTTCCAGAGATGGCCTCCGTTGGTGAACATATTGGCCGATGGTTCCGAAAACCATCCTTTTCCTATCATTTCCATCCAGATATCCATGACCCTGACGATGCGCTCATCGGTATATTTCACCTGTCCTGTGCACAATTGTTCATATAGCCGGGGATCTTCTCCCATCACCAGGGCTGCAAACCATATACAGGAATACCACTTCAGCTGAACGGATGTAAGGATGGGCACAACGGAAGCGTTCTTTAGTGTTTTGCAGGCTTTGGTAAATTCATCCCATGTTAGGGGCTCCTGAATGCCGAGCTTTTCAAAAAGGGGCTTGTTATACCAGACCGGCCAGTATTCGAGGCTGTAGGGAAATCCGTAAACCCTTCCTTCTATTGTGTAAGCATCGCGGATTTCTTTGGGATAATCATCAGCGTACAAGTCCCACAAATGGGTCAGGTCATTGACCAGGTCATAGTCCACGAGCTCTTTGGCCCGCCACGTCGACCACCATGTAAAAAGGGCAGGGGCCTGCCTTGTAGGCAGCCTTGCTTTCATCTGATGGATAAAAAGATCTGTGGTCAAAGACGGGGCAGGGACAAAACCGATTCCCGTCTGGCTTTCAGCCTCCCGGCCCTGCAGGGAAAAACTGTGCTGGAATTTTGGAAGATTGCCCTTGTCATGGGCCAGGATAAGGTTTGCATCCGGGCCTGGCGAATGCTCCATGCTGTTTCCAAGCATGGAAAAAACCGTAAAAACTGCAGCAAGGATTACAGCTCCTAAAAATATCAGAATTGCAAAGGTTTTGTTTTGCATAAATTCTACAGCAGCCTATTATGTGCAATGCCGGCAAAATTATACGATTTGAGAGCATTAAACTGTCGCCGGTTTAAAAAATTCATACAGTATTAAAGGTATATTGTCCATATGCAATTTTTTTCAGAGTTTACAATTGATGGACTCGTAAAAAGTCGGTTTTCAGATGACGCCGTAAAAAGTTCAAGATCAAGGCTTGGGCGATTTTGAAGAATGCAGCGTACTTAGCCGTACGTGAAATTCTTCAGAAATCGCGCGTAACGCAGATATTGAACTTTTTACGGTGCCATCAACCTTGAATCTTGAACAGGAAACCAATGGCAGCACTTGCCTCAGGCAGTTTTTTAACAAAGTTATTCGGCAGCAAAAACGAGCGGGTCTTAAAAAAGCTCTACCCGGCAGTGGATGCTGTAAACGCGCTGGAACCCCGGTATCTGAACATGACCGACCAGGAGCTTGCCGCACAGACCCCATTGCTCAAATCCCGGTACCAGCAGGGACAATCCCTTGACGATTTGCTGCCTGAATCGTTTGCAATCGTTCGCGAGGCATCAAGGCGCGCTCTGGAGATGCGGCATTTTGATATGCAGATTTTAGGCGGAATTGTTCTTCACCAGGGCAATATTGCAGAAATGAAAACCGGTGAGGGGAAAACACTGGTGGCCACTCTGGCCATTTATCTCAATGCCCTTACAGGCAGGGGCGCCCACGTGGTTACGGTAAATGATTACCTGGCAAGGCGCGATGCGGAGTGGATGGGCCAGATCTACAGGTTTCTGGACATGAGCGTGGGCAACATTATCCACGGCATGAACGACCAGGAGCGCAAGGCAGCATACGGCTGTGACATTACATACGGCACCAACAATGAATTCGGTTTCGACTACCTGCGCGACAACATGAAATTTGACAAGGAGTCGCTGGTTCAGAGGGAGCTTAATTTTGCCATCGTCGATGAGGTAGACAGCATCCTCATTGACGAAGCCCGTACTCCACTGATTATCTCCGGGCCTGCGGAGAAATCCACCCACCTGTACTACCAGGTCAACAGCATTGTACCGCACTTAAGGCCTGAAGATCATTACACCGTTGATGAAAAGGCAAAGTCAGTCACCCTTACCGATGCCGGGGTGGCAAGGGCTGAAGATCTTTTAAAGGTTGAAAACCTTTATGACCCCAGAAATATCGAGCTGCTCCATCATGTCAAC